>JAZREC010000052.1:0-4774 GCA_045660605.1 Clostridia bacterium | reverse complement strand
AGGAGGTTATATCAATGGTTAAAATTACACTGCGCGACAGCGTGGTTAAGGAGTTTGAAAACGGCACCACAATCTACGAAGTAGCAAAATCAATCAGTGATTCATTGGCAAGAGCCGCACTCGGCGGCATTGTGGATGGCGAGGTAAAAGAACTCACCTTCGGGTTGGACAAGGACTGCGATTTAGATATTATTACCTTTGAACACGAAGAAGGAAAGAAAATTCTCCGTCACACAGCATCTCATGTAATGGCACAGGCTGTAAAGAGACTCTATCCCAACACAAAGCTCGCTATCGGTCCTGCAATCGATGACGGCTTCTACTATGATTTCGATACAGAGACAAACTTTACAACAGATGACCTCTCTAAAATAGAAGCAGAGATGAAAAAGATTGTCAAAGAGAGAATCCGTCTGGAGAGATTTACTCTTCCCAAGGCTGAAGCGATAAAAATGCTCTCTGACAAAGGCGAATTTTATAAGGTTGAGCTTGTAGAAGAGCTTGATGACAATGAGGAAATTTCTTTCTATAAGCAGGGAGATTTTACTGACCTATGTGCAGGTCCCCATGCATTTGACACAAGTGTTGTCAAGGCATTTAAGCTTCTTTCCGTAACAGGTGCATACTGGAGAGGAAATGAGAAAAACAAGATGCTCCAGAGAATATATGCCACAGCATTTCCTACAAAGGACGAGCTTAACGAGCATCTTGCAAAGCTTGAAGAAGCAAGAAAGAGAGACCACAATAAGCTTGGAAGAGAGCTTGAATACTTTACAACAGTTGACCTTATAGGTCAGGGTCTTCCCATTCTTCTCCCCAAGGGTGCTAAGGTTATCCAGATTCTGCAGAGATTTGTAGAGGACACCGAAGCAAAGCGCGGATGGCAGATGACAAAGCCTTCGCTTATGGCAAAGAGCGACCTTTATAAGCTCTCAGGTCATTGGGATCACTATCAGGACGGCATGTTCGTTATGGGTGATGAAGAAACCGACAAAGAGGTATTTGCTCTGCGTCCTATGACCTGCCCGTTCCAGTATCAGGCATACCTTAACAAGATGAGAAGCTACAGAGACCTCCCGCTTCGTTACAGCGAAACAAGTACTCTTTTCCGTAACGAATCATCGGGCGAAATGCACGGCCTTATAAGAGTAAGACAGTTTACAATAAGCGAAGGACACCTTATGTGTACCCCCGAACAGCTTGAGGGCGAATTTAAGTCATGTCTTGAGCTTACAACATATATGCTCAAAACTCTCGGCCTCTACGAAGATGTATCCTACAGATTTTCTCAGTGGGATCCCGATGACAAAGAAAAATATATCGGTACAGAAGAGCAATGGAACGAAACTCAGGGCATGATGGAAAAGATACTCAATCACCTTGGCATTGAATACAAGGTAGGTATCGGCGAAGCAGCATTCTACGGTCCTAAGCTCGACATACAGATAAAGAATGTATTCGGCAAAGAGGATACGCTCATTACAATACAGATAGACCAGATGCTTGCAGAAAAATTCGGTATGGAATATACCGACTCCGACGGCACAAAGAAAAACCCCTGTATTATACACAGAACATCTATCGGATGCTACGAGAGAACTCTTGCACTTCTTATAGAAAAGTATGCAGGTGCATTCCCGACATGGCTCGCTCCTACTCAGGTACAGATTATACCTGTATCGGAAAAGCACTTTGATTACGCTCTGTCACTTAAGGAAAAGCTTATGAATAACGATATCCGTGTAGAAGTTGATATGCGTAACGAAAAGCTTGGATATAAGATAAGAGAAGCACAGATGCAAAAGCTCCCCAACATGATTATTGTAGGTGACAAAGAGGCAGAGGAAGGTACAGTTTCTGTCCGTTCCAGAAGACTTGGAGATCTGGGAAGCAAAACAGCAGATGAATTTATTGAATTTATTAAGGATGAAATTGCTACAAAGGTAATATAATATAACAGTGCTGTCTCTAAAAAATTCATAAAATGTTTTCGTAGGGGCTGATGCCCTCATCAGCCCGTATTTGAGGGTCGATAAGGGCATCGACCCCTACATTTTTGGTTATTATGCCAAGTACCACCATTTTATAAAACAAAAACCCGAGGAGATATGTAATGATTTTCAAAAAGATGCTGGGCCATTTCCGTACAATTACAAAACACAGACATCAGGTAATCCACCATGCTTTTATGGCAGGAATTCCGTTAAGAGGACTACTTCACGACCTATCAAAGTACCTTCCTGTAGAGTTTATGAATTGCTGTGTTTTCTACACAAACGGAAAAAGGTCTCCCAACGAAGGCGAAAGAGAAGCCTACGGTTACAGTAAGGCGTGGCTTCATCATAAGGGTGTAAACAGACATCACTTTGAATACTGGACAGACTATAACCCGAATACCAAAAAGCTCTCGCCCATAAAGATGCCCAAAATTTATGTTATAGAAATGTTTTGCGACAGAGTTGCCGCAAGCAAAATATATCAGGGCAAAAATTACAGCGAGGCTCATCCCCTGGAATACTTTATGAAGGCAAAGGGTGTAAGGTTTATCCATCCCGAAACCTCGGACTATCTGGAAAGCCTTCTTGTTATGCTTAAGGAAAAGGGCGAAAAAGAAACCTTTCGCCATATAAGAAATACCAAAAAACAACCCTATTGAGGTAAAAATGAAAAAAATACTCGCTATGTTCTGTGCTATTCTTATTCTTGTTACATCATGTACGCACAGCCGAACAACAAATAATGACAAATTAAATATAGTATGCACCGTATTTCCTCAATATGATTTTGCTAAGAATATTGCAGGAGAAAAGGCAAATATATCTCTCCTTTTGCCGCCGGGTGCCGAGGCTCATTCGTATGAGCCGTCTCCAAAGGATATACTCACACTTAAGGAAGCCGACATCTTTATTATGATAGGCGGAGAATCGGAGCACTGGGCTGAGCATCTTCTGTCCCAAAAGGACAAAGAGGGAATTACGATTATACGGCTTATTGAAAGTGTGACAGCACACAAAGAAGAACATACAGAGGGTATGGAAGATTGCGGTCATACACACATTCACGAAACAGAAGATGAGCATAAGGAGTATGACGAGCACATATGGACTTCTCCGAAAAATGCCATAAAAATGTGCCGCGCCGTATATGAGGCACTATGCCTTGCAGATGAAGAAAACAAGGAATTCTACAAAGAGAATTTGACAAGCTACGAAAGAGAGCTTGTTAATCTTGCGGAAGAATTTGACAAGGTATCAAAGAGTGCAAAAAGAAAAACACTTGTTTTCGGCGACAGATTTCCTATGAGATATCTTACCGAGGATATGGGAATTGATTATTTTGCCGCCTTTCCGGGTTGCTCGTCAAAAACAGAACCGTCTGCAAAGACTGTTGCGTTTTTGACCGACAAGGTTAAAAATGAAAAAATACCCGTTGTATTTTACATGGACTACTCTGACGGACGGATTGCAAGGGTTATAGCAAATGAGTCGGGTGCAAAAGAAGGACGGCTTTATTCCTGCCATAATCTTTCTAAAAAAGACTTTGACAGAAATGAAAACTATATAAGTCTTATGACAAAAAATCTAAAAGAAATAAAGGAGGCCCTCAACTGATATGACAATTATAAAATGTGAAAATCTGTCTCTCGGCTATGAGGGTAAACCGATAATAAATGACATTAGCTTTTCGCTGAGTAAGGGTGATTACCTATGCGTTGTAGGAGAAAACGGCTCAGGAAAGACAACTCTGCTTAAGGGACTTCTTGGTTTTATCAAACCGTTTGGCGGTACAATTGATATAAAAAATGCAAAAATCGGATATCTCCCCCAGCAGACAACGGAGCAAAGTGATTTTCCCGTTTCTGCCTATGAGGTTATTCTTTCGGGATGTCTGTGTCATAACAGACTTCTGCCCTTTTACACAAAAAAGGACAAGGAAAAGGCTTATAATGCCGCAGAAAAAATGGAAATATCCTCACTTCTGAACAAATGCTACCGTGAGCTTTCGGGCGGGCAGAAGCAGAGAGTTCTCCTTGCAAGAGCTCTTTGTGCAACGGGAAATCTTCTTATACTTGATGAACCCGTGCAGGGTCTTGACCCCGTCATAACTGCGGATATGTATAATCTTGTACACAACCTCAACAAAAATGACGGCATTACGATTGTAATGATTTCTCACGATATAAATGCCTCTATGAAATACGCAAGCCATATACTGCATATCGGAAACGGATTTTCTTTCTTTGGTACAAGAGAGGAATACATGCTGACAAGCTACCCCGATAAATTCAGCGGAGGTGATACAAATGGATAATATTATCTCTCTGTTTTCGTACAGCTTTATGGTCAACGCTCTTATCGGCGGTGTACTGATATCTGTCTGTGCCGCACTTCTTGGCGTAATACTTGTTCTTAAACGATATGCAATGATTGGTGACGGTCTGTCGCATGTAGGCTTCGGCGCAACGGCAATTGCGGCGGTTATGGGGATAAGTCCACTGTATCTTGCAATTCCTGTTGTAATTCTCTCTTCGCTTTTGCTGATGAAAGCTACATCAAAAAGCAAAATAAGAGCCGATGCCGCAATAGGTCTTATATCAACAGGCGCTCTTGCCTTTGGTATAATTGCAGTTTCGGCAGGCGGTGTAAATACCGACCTTAACAGCTATCTTTTTGGCAGTATTCTGTCTCTTTCAAAAGAAGACATGATATTATGTACTGTTTTGTGCTTTGTGACAATAGTATTATTTGTAACGATGAAGTCGGAGGCCAAGCGG
>JAZREC010000051.1:0-7964 GCA_045660605.1 Clostridia bacterium | reverse complement strand
TTCATTGGAAAGCCCTGTTGTTGCCATTACAAGAGGCTTGTTGTTTTCTTTGCAATAGCTTATTATATTATCAAAGCATGAGGGATGCGAAAAATCTATAACCACATCTCCCTCTGCATCTGCCTCATCAAAGGACCTATATACCTCGTAGTCAAAGCACTTTTCTGTGTTTATATCCACACCGAAGGCTATACGGCAATCGTCTCTTTCTGATACAAGGGCGGATATAACCTTACCCATTTTGCCGTTACAGCCCGACAGAATTATATTTGTCATTAGATTTCCCTCCAAATTATTTTTAATGGGTGAGGTTAGCCTCACCCATGTAAAAATCAAAATTATTTTATAAGGCCGTAGTTTACCATAGCCTTTCTGAGAACTTCTTTGTTTTCTTCGCTCATTTCATAAAGAGGCATTCTAAGTTCTCCTGCATTGTAGCCGAGCATATTCATCGCTGTCTTTACGGGAATGGGATTGACCTCGCAGAAAAGTGCGTCTACAAGCTCTATAGCCTCAAGCTGAAGCTTAAGCGACTTCTCGGTATCTCCCTTGAGATAGCTGTCTACAATATCGTGTGTCTGACGGGGTGCAACATTCGAAAGAACGGAAATAACACCCTTTCCTCCAAGAGAAAGCAGGGGAACAATCTGGTCATCATTACCCGAATATATGGTAATATCGTCTCCGCAGAGCTGTGCAATCTTTGCAACCTGGGATATATCTCCGCTTGCTTCCTTGACAGCTACTATGTTTTCTACCTTAGAAAGCTCCTTAATGGTCTTTGGCTGTATATTAACTCCTGTTCTTGAGGGAACATTGTAGAGTATGATAGGAAGCTTTACAGCATTTGCAACCATTGTATAATGCTGAATAAGACCTCTCTGTGTGGTTTTGTTATAATAAGGTGTCACAAGAAGAAGTGCATCTACGCCAAGAGCCTCTGCACTCTTACTGAGTTCTATACAGTGACGGGTATCATTTGAACCTGTGCCTGCAATTACGGGAACTCTGCCTGCCACTCTCTTTACACAGTATTCTATAGCACTTAAGTGTTCTGCATCAGGCATTGTTGCAGACTCGCCTGTTGTACCGCAAACCACTATGGCATCAGTACCATTATCAATCTGATCGTCTATTATCTTACCGAAGCTATCAAAGTCTATTCCCTTATCGTTAAATGGTGTGATTATTGCAACTGCAGCACCTGTAAAAACAATAGGTTTCATAATAGTTTACCTCCGAAATCAGTTATTTTCCCAATAAGAAATAAGCTTCTGAGCAATCTGTACTGCGTTTGCAGCTGCTCCCTTTCTTATGTTATCTGCAACAACCCAGAGGTTTACACCGCTTTCCACACTTTCGTCACGGCGGATACGGCCTACATAGGTCTCATTTGTTCCTGTAGCATTTGTTGCAAGAGGATATACATTGTTCTCGGGGTCATCCTGTACAATAATTCCGGGTGCATTCTTAAGAACTTCCTTAAGCTCATCTAAGTCAAACTGCTTTTCAAATTCGAGGTTGATGGACTCACTGTGGCTGTTGAAAACAGGAACTCTTACGGTAGTTGCAGTAATTCTCATTGAATCGTCACCGAGAATCTTTCTTGTCTCGTTAACCATCTTCATTTCTTCCTTGGTGTAGCCATTGGGAAGGAATACATCTATATGGGGAAGACAGTTGTTTGCAATCGGATGGGGGAACTTCTTGGGTGCTTCGCCCTTGAGACCGTCCTCAAGATCCTTCCAGCCTGCCATACCTGCACCGGAAACAGCCTGATATGTAGAGTATACAACTCTCTTTATGGTGTATTTGTCATGCAGGGGCTTCATAGCTACCATAGCCTGTATTGTGGAGCAGTTGGGATTTGCAATAATACCCTTGTGCTTTAATATATCATCGGGATTAACCTCGGGAACTACAAGCGGAACCTCGGGGTCCATTCTCCATGCGCTTGAGTTGTCGATAACAACAACGCCCTTTGATGCTGCTATAGGTGCAAACTTCTCACTTGTGGAGCCGCCTGCAGAAAACAGAGCTATGTCTATATCCTTGTCAAAGGAGTTTTCGGTGAGCTCTTCTATAACATAGTCCTTGCCCATAAACTCAACTGTTGTTCCTGCAGAACGCTTGGATGCCATAAGATAATAGTTCTCTACAGGAAGCTTAAGCTCCTCGAGCACCTTTAAGAAGGTTCTTCCTACCATACCGGTAGCACCTACAACCGCTACATTGTACTTTTTCATCTTAAACTTCATTCCTTTCAATACTCAAAGTTTATATAAATTTATCTTGAACATAACAAAAGCCGGCCAGATAACGAGCCGACTGTACACAAAAAAGATTGCACAGATAGCCCTCCGCACGCCGTCTGCGAAAGCATATCCCAAAAAACGATTAGCTCTCCGCACAAAGCATATGCGACAGTCACAGCGCTCTTAACGATGCAACCAGAGGGTATGTATAACGGGCACACAACCTCTTCGGCGCTCACCCCTTTCCGCACAGTCTGCAGACCCCGAAGCCCTAAACCGCCGTACTCTTGAAAAGCGCACCTCTATCTAGTGTGACAGGACTCGAGCCAGCGTTGGTTTCACATGACAATTTTACCCAAAACTGCAGTAAATTCCTTGAAAATACGACAGTATTATCTGCGTAATTTACTTTGTTTCACGCAAAATTGTCTATGGGAAACTGCTATGCACCTGTCATCTTCAAAATTTTATTAAGATTTTAGTGCGGCAGGTTGCAGGCGGGCTGACGCCCGTCAAAACCGACAAACTGAAAGATTTTAAAATTTTCAGATGTCAGGCATTGATAGTTCGAATCCTGTCACACTAACTTCAAACATTATAACACTTTTATCTCTTTAAGTCAATATTTTTTTATCAGATTACAAATATAATACCGAAAGGTGACTATTTTGTTAAAATCCTTGACGGAAACAGAAAGTAATACTATAATATAGACTGTATTATTTTGTTTTTTTGAGGAGATGATTGTTTGAAAAAGCTCTTTATTAGTTCTGCCATTGTTACCATACTTCTTACATATACAATATGCTCTCGTGCGGACAGTTATGACACAATAAAGGTCGGATTATCCTATGGAGACAGTGCAAAGGCATCTGTATCATTAAAGACAGCATCGGGTCTGAGCTACGGAGTTTACGATGGAGGACACACAGAAGCAGGTGTTCTTGCGGGAAGTGATTTTACGGTTTCCGCCCACTCTGACTCCGAGGTTCTTATAAACGGAGTGCAGATTGTATATACAGGTAATTCCAACCTTTCCCTTGTTCCTCTTGAGGGAAACATATTTATAGACGGCAAGGAATACAGAGGCTCCGTTATTATTACAAATGCCTCGCCCACAGCAATAAACATTATCAATGTTTTGCCGATGGAAGAATACCTGTACGGTGTTATAGGCGGGGAAATGCCGTCCTCATGGCACACCGAGGCGCTCAAAGCACAGGCGGTATGTGCAAGAGGCTTTGCAGTATCCAACTTCAACAAGCATGCATCCCTTGGCTTTAATGTGTGTGCAACAACAAACTGTCAGGTATACAAAGGTGTATCGGGCGAAACTCCGTCAGTTACAGAGGCGGTAGATGCTACGGCAGGGCAGATTGTAACCTACGAGGGCGAAATAGCACAAACGCTGTTTTATTCCGCAAGCGGAGGACACAGTGCCAATGTAAAGAATGTGTGGGGAAGCACTATCCCCTATTTAAGCGGTGTTGAAGACCCTTACGAGAGTGAGGATGCACCGAGACATTCATGGTCAGCAACCCTGACCCTCGAGGAAATATCACAGATACTTCTGGACAGAGGCGATAATATCGGAACAGTAACGGCTCTTACTGCAAAAACAGACGAAACTGGCAGAACATATGAGCTTACTGCAGAGGGAACTGAGGGAAGTGTTACACTCACAAGGCAAAACACCTATTCGCCTTTCTATTCAAAAGGAGTTTTAAGCCAGAAATATACCCTTGTACCCGTAGGCGAAAGCACACGAAAGGTATATGCAATAAGCAAAAGTCCGATTGCGGAGCTTTCGTCCAGATATGCGATTAACTCAAGGGGTGTTATAAACGACATATCCTCGGGCTTTGCTATAATATCTGCCAAAGGAACGGATTACTACACCCAAGGCACAGTAACGGCATACACATTTGTCGGAGGCGGATGGGGACACGGCGTAGGAATGAGCCAGTACGGAGCAAAGGGTATGGCAGAAAACGGGTTTACCTATGATGCCATTCTCTCCCATTACTATCCCGGTACAGAGCTTAAAGATATATGAAAGGAAACAGCAAATTGAAAACAAGCGACTTTTACTACGATTTGCCCGAGGAACTGATTGCTCAAAAACCGCTCGAGGACAGAGCTTCGTCAAGACTTATGAAGCTCAGCAAAACCGACGGTACAATTGAGCACACAAACTTTGGCAGCATAATAGAATATATAAATCCCGGCGACTGCCTTGTTCTCAACGACACAAGGGTAATCCCTGCAAGGCTCTACGGAGTTAAAGAGGGCAGCGGAGGAAAGATAGAATTTCTGCTCCTTACCCGCAAAGAACAGGATATATGGGAAGTAATATTAAAACCGGGCAAGAAAGCAAAACCCGGTGCAAGATTTGTATTCGGCGACGGACTTCTTACGGCAGAAATCATAGATGTGGTCAATGACGGAAACAGACTGGTTAAATTTTACTATGACGGTCTTTTTGAAAACATACTGGAAAAGCTCGGCGAAATGCCCCTGCCCCCGTATATAACAGAAAAATTAACGGACAAGGAAAGATACCAGACCGTATACTCCCGTCACGAAGGAAGTGCTGCCGCACCTACTGCGGGGCTTCACTTTACGCCCGAGCTTCTCAGCGCAATAGAAAAGAAAGGTGCACACCTTGCATATGTAACGCTTCATGTAGGTCTGGGAACATTCAGACCTGTAAAGGTGGATGATGTAAAAAACCACAAAATGCACTCCGAATTCTATATAATAACCAAGGAAACCGCGGACATTATAAACTCCGCAAAGGCAAACGGCGGAAGAATAATTTCTGTCGGCACAACCTCAACAAGAGTTCTGGAAACTGTGGCTGATGATAACGGCATTGTTCGCGAGGCAAGCGGATGGACGGATATATTCATATATCCCCCGTACAAATTCAAATGTCCCGATGCCCTGATAACCAACTTCCATTTGCCCGAATCGACACTTCTTATGCTTGTGAGCTCCTTTAGCTCAAAGGAGATAATAATGAATGCATATGAGGAAGCGGTAAAGGAAAAATACAGGTTTTTCAGTTTTGGAGACGCGATGTTTATTCAATGATTTTATCATTGAATAAACAAAGTAATAAGTAATAAGGAATAGTGAAAAGGTATGGTAGGTTTTCGCCATTTAGCGAAAACCCAAAAATATAAAGTGTCAAATTATTACAGAGGTAGATATGTATAAACTCATTAAAAAAGACGGTCTCGCAAGGCGGGGCGAATTCAAGACAGTGCACGGTGTTATTCAGACGCCTGTGTTTATGAATGTAGGCACACTCGGTGCAATAAAGGGTGCGGTATCCTCAATGGACCTTAAGGATATCGGATGTCAGGTGGAGCTTTCCAACACATACCATCTGCATGTCCGCCCCGGCGATAAGATTATCAAGGAGATGGGCGGTCTTCACAAGTTTATGAACTGGGACAGACCGATACTCACCGACAGCGGAGGCTTTCAGGTCTTTTCCCTTGCCAAGCTCCGCAAGATAAAGGAAGAGGGCGTTTACTTCAACTCCCACATAGACGGCAAGAAGATATTTATGGGTCCTGAGGAAAGCATGCAGATACAATCCAATCTCGGCTCTACGATAGCAATGGCATTTGACGAATGTGTTGCTCTGCCTGCCGAGTACAAATATGCCAAAGAGTCCCACGAAAGGACTATACGCTGGCTCGTAAGATGCAAGGAAGAAATGAAAAGGCTTAATTCGCTTCCCGATACCGTAAATCCCCATCAGATGCTTTTTGGTATCAATCAGGGAGCAACCTTTGACGACCTCAGAATAGAAAACATGAAGGAAATAGCAAAGCTTGACCTTGACGGCTATGCAATAGGCGGTCTTGCAGTAGGCGAAACCACAGAGGAAATGTATCATATCCTTGATGTAACTCTCCCCTATGCACCCGAGGACAAGCCGAGGTATCTTATGGGTGTTGGAACTCCGCAGAACATTCTTGAGGCGGTAGACAGAGGTATTGACTTCTTTGACTGCGTAATGCCGAGCCGTAACGCAAGACACTGCAATCTCTTTACCGAAAACGGCTATATGAACCTAAAGAACGAAAAGTTTGAAAAAGACCCTCTCCCCATAGAACCCGGATGCACCTGCCCTGCATGCAGAAACTATTCCAGAGCATACATCAGGCATCTTTTCAAGGCAAAGGAGATGCTTGCAATGAGGCTTTGCGTACTGCACAACCTAAATTTCTACAACAGACTTATGGCAGATATCCGCAAGGCTATTGAGGAAGACAGATACAAGGAATTCAAGATGCAGAAGATTGCAAAATACTCTCAGAGAGTATAATATTTTACTTGATTTTTTACAGTAAATGGTATATAATTATTGTATATTAAATGTTAGGAGGAAGTTGATATGCAACAAGCAGCAGGATTGGGCTCAATGTTGTTCCCCTTTATTATCCTTTTTGCTGTAATGTACTTTATGATTATCAGACCTCAGAAAAAGCGTGAAAAGCTTACAAAGCAGATGCTTGACGGTCTTGTAGTAGGAGATAAAATCCTTACAATCGGCGGTATAATAGGCAAAATTGTTTCTATCAAGGACGACAAAATCTATGTAGAAACAGGACGCAGCGGAGCAAAGAGCACTATCACATTTAAGCGCACTTCCGTGAGCGAGGTACTTAAGCCTGCTCCCGATACAAATGCGCAGTATGACGATGCAGATTACGACAATTCTCAGTCAGAGGAATAAAATGGTATAATCGTTTTCACCTCCGAATATTCTTGTAATAATCGGAGGTGGATTTATGATTAAAACAGGAGACAGGTCTTTGGAAACGGGCGGTTTTGTACCTGTTGCAAGCCTTATTTCCGTAACAAAAGCCGTAATTGTATCCTATATTTTCCTCATTGCGGCATTTGCCGTTCTTGCACTCGTATACACCTATACATCCATGCCTCAGGGGTATCTTGAGCCTGCAGTTGATGCCATATCGGCAGTATCGCTTGTAGGTGCAGGGTTTCTCGCATCGAGGAGTATCCGCAGCTTTGGGTGGCTTCACGGAGCGCTTGCGGGAATTATCAGTACGGTAATCCGTTTGCTTCTCTCCCTTGCAGTATTTGACGGATATGTTCCTACAGAAAGCCCCGTAATGCTTATGGCAATAGGTGTAATATGCTCGACACTTGGCGGAATACTGGGTGTTAATTTATTCCGCGGCGGGAATAAAAGAAGAAAAAAATAAAGGGATTATCACATATGACAAGGATAGCAAAAAAATTCTCACAGCACATAGCAATTATCCTGTGTATTTTCATTCTGCTTACTTCTTGTTCGTTTGTTTTCAAAATGGACGGAAGAAACGGGGATACACAGTTTTTTGCTGCGGAGGTTTTTCTTTTCTTCTATCCTGTGGGGCGTCAATCGCTCTCAAACGAAAGAAACGCCCGCATTGTATCATGGTTCAGGGCTGAAGAGCCTGCACCGGACAAGCAATCTTCCCTTATTAAAAGCGATATTTTTTCAAGTCGGATCGTAGCCATGTCGTTCTGTGAGCCAAGGAGTTGTATGACAAGCTTGTCTTCCTAAGACCGCTTGGCCTCCGACTTCTCAAACGAAAGAAACGCCCGCATTGTATCATGGTTCAGGGCTGAAGAGCCTGCACCGGACAAGCAATCTTCCCTTATTAAAAGCGATATTTTTTC
>JAZREC010000050.1:0-7232 GCA_045660605.1 Clostridia bacterium | reverse complement strand
ACAGAAGATACGGAGGTGTTTGATTTGCTCAAACAACGAGTTACAGTCGGAGTTATCGGCGCGATATTTTGTATAGCAATTCTATGTATGGATGTCAGAATTATTTCCCTTGTTCTCGCACTTGTTGCCGTTATCGGTCTTAGCGAAATATACAATGCAACAGGAATACTTCGTGAACAAAATAAGCTCTGCGTGTTCAGCTATGCATATACAGTTATTACTTTTATTGTGATAGGATTCAGCGAAAACCCTGCATTTGCACTCGGTGTAATGTTGTTTTTATATGGCTTTGGATTGCTTGCATATCTGGTGTTTTATCACGACAAATGTGATTTTTCATCAATAGCCAGCATATTCTTTCAAACATTATATGTTTCATTTCTTTTTGCACATATAATTCTCGTCAGAAAGCTTTCATACGGAAACTATATTATGTGGTTTATTTTTGTGACAGCATGGCTTTCGGATACTCTGGCTTACTTTGTTGGTATTAAGTTTGGCAGAAATAAGCTTATTCCCGCAATCAGCCCGAAGAAAACAATAGAAGGTTCCATAGGCGGACTTGCAGGAAGTGTAATATTCAACATAATATTTGCCCTTGTATGCTCACTTGGATTTAACCTCAGCGTTAACTATTTTGCTGTATTTTTTATGGCGATAATAGCGGGTGCCATGTCACAGCTCGGTGATTTGACCGCTTCGGCAATCAAGAGAGAATACGGCATTAAAGATTACAGCAATCTTCTTCCAGGTCACGGAGGAATACTTGACAGATTTGATTCCGTTCTCTTTGTAGCACCTACGGTGTATTATTTTACGGTTATTTTTTCGGTTATTGCATAAAATAGGGGAAATTATATGAAAAAAATTGCACTGCTGGGTTCAACCGGTTCTATAGGCAGACAATGTCTGGACGTGGCTGACAGACAGGACGATATACAGATTGTTGCGTTATCTGCAAATTCCAATGTTGATTTACTGTCTGAGCAAGCTCGTAAATATAATGTTAAGACAGTTTGTATAGGTAACAAAGATAAATACAATGAGTTAAAGCTCGCTCTTGGAGATACCGATGTCAATATTCTTGCAGGAGAAGATAATCTTTCGGAAATTTCCTGTCACAAGGATGCACATATGGTTCTTACTGCTGTTGTGGGTAATGTAGGCTTAAGGCCGACAGTAGATGCCATAAATTCGGGCAAAAAAATTCTTCTTGCAAACAAGGAAACACTTGTTACGGGCGGAGAGTTCATCATGCCCCTTGCAAAGAAAAACAATGTTGACATTATTCCTGTTGACAGCGAGCACTGTGCGGTGTTTCAATCAATTATGTCCGGAGCGCATGATGAAGTAAGCAAAATACTTCTTACATGTTCGGGCGGTCCGTTTTTTGGAAAAACGCATTCACAGTTAAAAGATGTCAAGGCATCGGATGCTCTCAAACATCCCAATTGGAACATGGGTGCCAAAATCACAATTGATTCGGCAACCTTAATGAATAAAGGTCTTGAGGTTATAGAAGCCAAATGGCTTTTTGGTGTTGATGTTTCGGACATTGAGGTATATGTACACCGTCAAAGCATTGTTCATTCTATGGTAGAATTCTGCGACGGTTCTGTAATTGCTCAAATGGGAGTCCCTGATATGAGACTTCCTATACAGTATGCAATCAATTATCCCAAGAGAGAAAAAAGAATATCTCAGAGGCTCAATTTATTTGATATTCATACTCTCACATTTGAGCATGCAGATACCGATACATTCCGTTGTCTTGCACTTGCATACAAAGCCATTGAACAAGGAGGCATAATGCCCGCGGTTATGAATGCTGCCAATGAGATTGCAGTAAGTGCATTCCTTGATGGCAGGATTGGATTTACCGATATTGCCCGCGTTGTAGAGGAAACAATGAATAAAACAGTTAATGCCCCTGCAACACTTGAGACAGTTCTGGAGACCGATAGCGTCTCTCGTATGCACGCCATGGAAATTGCAGAAAGGATGTAAATATGCTTACGGCAGTTTATACAATTTTAGTTTTTTGTCTTATTATTGCAATACATGAATTCGGTCACTTTGCCGCTGCAAAGCTTACAGGTATGACTGTACACGAATTTTCTGTCGGCATGGGACCCAAACTGTTTTCATTTACGACCTCAAAAACAGCCTATTCTCTCAGAGCACTGCCAATAGGAGGATATGTAAAGCTTGAGGGAGAAGACGAAAAATCGGATGATATAAATGCCTTTTGTAATAAAAAACCGATTGCAAGACTTTTTGTGCTCTTTTCGGGTGCATTTATGAATTTTGTTTTGGGATTTGTACTTTTTTGCGTATTGTTTTTTTCATCGGAGGGTATTGCAACCAATAAAGTGGGTACAATTATTCCTGATAGTGCATTTTCGTTGGCAGGTATTGAGGTCGGTGACGAAATAATCAAAATGGTGGGAGAAAACTATTCATCCGCCATTCATGATTACAATGATGTAAATTATTTTGTGAGCAAAAACGGCATGACAAAAACCAATATAACCATAAGGCGTAACGATAATGTTTTTGCCGTGGAAACAGAGCCTTCTGTAATAAAAGGACAGGAAGGCAAAAAATATGGTTTTAAACCAATGGTTGTAAAACCGAATTTGTTGAATGTTATTACCGCATCATACAGACAGAGTGTTTTTGTGGTAAAGATAGTTATAAGTTCTTTTGCAGATTTGTTGACAGGAAAGATATCATTATCAAATATGAGCGGGCCTGTCGGAATAGTGAACGAAATCGGAAATGCTGCAAAAGAGGGTATGGCATATAATTTTATAAGAAGTCTCTTAAATGTAATGAGTCTGGCTGCACTTATAAGCATAAACCTGGGAGTTGTTAATCTTCTGCCTCTTCCTGCACTGGACGGAGGAAGGATATTTTTTATTCTTATTGAGCTTATACGCAGAAAGCCGATCGACAAAGAAAAAGAAGGATATGTGCATTTTGTCGGATTTGCACTTCTTATCTTGTTAATGATTGCGATTACATTTTTGGATATCGGAAAATTGATTTCGTGAAGATATATGTCATAATAAGAAATGGAGGTAAATTGTGGCAAAAAAATCAAAATTGAAAATAATCCCTCTCGGAGGTCTCGGGGAAATAGGAAAGAACTTTACCGTTATAGAGTATGGTAATGATATGATGATTATTGATTGCGGAATGGCTTTCCCCGATGAAGAACTTTTGGGTATAGATATAGTTATTCCGGATTTTTCTTATGTTGTAAAAAACAGTGATAAGCTAAGAGGAATTGTTCTTACTCACGGACATGAGGATCATATCGGAGCACTTCCTTATCTTCTTAAGGAAATTTCTATTCCCGTATACGGAACCAATCTTACGCTTGGTCTTGTACAAAACAAGCTAAAGGAGCACAATCTTCTTGCCGGAAGCAAGCTTAATATTGTTCATCCGGGAGATATTATAAAGCTTGGTTGTCTTTCTGTTGAGTTTATCAGAACAAATCATTCCATAGCAGATGCGGTTGCACTTGCTATCCAGACACCTCTGGGCACTATAGTTCATACAGGGGATTTCAAGATAGATTCTTCGCCTATAAACGGAGAAATGATAGATCTTACAAGACTCGGAGAGCTTGGAAAAAAGGGTGTTCTTGCACTTATGAGCGACAGCACCAATGCTGAGAGAACGGGCTTTACAATGTCAGAAAGTCTTGTCGGACATACATTCGATTCTGTATTTCCATCCACAGACAAGAGAATAATTGTTGCAACTTTTGCATCAAATGTACACAGAATACAGCAAATTATACACGCCGCACATGCCAACAAAAGAAAGGTTGCAGTGTCGGGAAGAAGCATGATTAACCTTATAGAGGTTGCATCAACTCTTGGTTATTTGAAGCTCCCAAGCGGTATCCTTATAGATATTGACAGCATAAACAAATATCAGCCAAATCAGCTTGTTATTATTACAACAGGAAGTCAGGGTGAGCCTATGAGTGCTCTTTACAGAATGGCATATAACGAGCACCGCAAGGTGTCTGTAACACCTGACGATTTAGTTATTGTATCTGCTAATCCAATCCCCGGAAATGAAAAGCTTGTATCAAATCTTGTCAATGAGCTTTCAAAGAAGGGTGCCGAAGTAATTCACGAAAGAGAAGCTAATGTCCATGTTTCGGGTCATGCGTGTCAGGAAGAATTAAAAATCATCATGGCTCTTACTAAGCCAAAATATTTTATACCTGTTCACGGTGAATATACACATCTTAAAAAGCATGCTGAATTAGCAACATTTATGGGTATTGATAAAAACAATATATTTATTCTGGAGAACGGAAAAGTATTTGAAATAAGCTCAGGCTCTGCAAAGGCAACAGAGACTGTACCTTCGGGAAGAGTATTTGTAGACGGACTCGGAGTAGGAGATGTCGGCAATATTGTACTGCGTGACAGAAAGCATCTTGCCGAGGATGGTCTGATAGTCATTGTTGTTTCCATTGACGGTGCGAGCGGATGTGTTATGGCCGGACCCGATGTTATTTCAAGAGGTTTTGTATATGTCCGCGAGTCAGAAAATCTTATGGAAGAAATTCGCACTATGTCAAAGAATTGTCTTGACAACTGCGAGAAAAATAACATTCGCGACTGGAACACAATTAAAACACAAATTAAATCAAAGGTTTCCGAAAGACTTTATACAGAAACTAAACGAAAACCTATGATTTTACCGGTCATAATGGAAGTGTAATATAATGGTGGCGGATTTTTTATCAAAGTCCGCCATTTTTTGTTAATTTTGATGCAACCTTTTGCATCGCTTGATGGTATTATATATGAGGGGAGTGAATAAAGGGTGCTTCACCATGCTGACAATGACTCTTACAAGCATGAAATTGTAGAAAAATATTTTGATACTGTTTACAGGTTAGCATTGTCGCAGACTCAGGATACTCACCGTGCCGATGATGTTTTGCAGGAAGTGTTTATCAGATACATAAAAACAAACAAACATTTCGAAAGCGAGGAGCATATTAAGGCATGGCTGATAAGAGTTACAATTAACTGTATAAAAAGCAGTTTTAACAATACATGGACTAAGAAAACCGTACCCTTAACCGAGGATATAAGCTTTGAAATGCCCGAACAGGAGGATGTGTATCTGACTGTTGCCAAGCTTCCCGAAAAATACAGACTGGTAATTCATTTGTTTTATTATGAACAGTTATCTGTGAAGGAAATTTCAAAATATCTTAAAATCAAAGAAACAACGGTTAAATCTCAGCTTCACAGAGGAAGAGAAATGCTTAGAGAAATGCTGGGAGGGAGGTCAGAAATTGAAATTTGAAGATTTGTACTCAAAAGCTAATGACAATATTCATGCTGACAGAAGAATAATCGACTCAATTTATGACAAAGCCTCGAACAAAGCTTATTTCAACTATAAACCCGCTATATTATGTGCAGCTTCCGTAGCACTTGTAATTTCGTTAAGCCTTATTCCGAAGTTCTATGAGGGAGAAAATATCAAGAACTCAAGGGTTTTATACAAATCCTCTGTACAGAATGATAATAAAACAACTATAAAAGAAGAAGTCAATAATTCTGTACCTGACATAGTTAATAAAAAAACAGCTATGGAAGATACAGAAAATACCGATATCATTACACCAATATCCGAAACAACACCTCAAACAGCATCAGAAGAATCAGCATCGGGCGGTGCTTCTATGTTTAAATCAAGAAGTGCCGAAATAAGCATTGAGGAGATGCCGTATGATGAATACACAAAATATCTTGGTTGGGATATTCTTAAATGCAATCTTAATGTTCCTGATGGTATGGAAATGTCCGTTCCTGAAACAGTTACAATAATAAGCGACAAGACCACAGGGAATATTACAGACGATACTGTTCAGTATGTTTTTTATAATACAGACAGCCCCAATGAATTTCTTAGTGTGTCGGCATCGGTTGTTGACAAAAATGCGGAAAACATATATAATTCTACTGAAAAGACAATTATTGGCGAAAAAGAAGCGGTAATCATACAAAATGATATTACCAACGAAGCATATGCAAAACTTGGAAATGTATGGCTTCATGTTATGTCAATTGATGTGACAAACGATGAGTTTGTTGCATTTTTGCAAAGCTTGATACAATAAAAATAACAGGAGGAAAAAATTATGAAAATCAAAGCTTTTGTTGCGTTAATATGCGCACTTGCCTTAGCTTTCAGCATGGCAGCATTTGCTGATGAAGCAGTTCTTATCAGCGAAAACAACGAAAAAACAATGTATGTAAACGGAGAAAAGGTTGATGCAGAATTTATTGTCAATGATGATAATTCCGTAATGGCACCTGTTCGCAAAATCTGCGAAACACTTGGCTTTAATGTTGAGTGGAATGCCGAGACCAATGATGTTGTTGTAGAAAAAACACCAATGTATTTCACATTCAATATCTATAAAGACGGCTATACAGTTGCAAGAACTGCACCGATGCTTTTGGGCAAGGCACCTGTTGCTATAAACTGCACTACATATCTTCCCATGGAATTCTACAAGGATATCATGAAGCTTGATGTTATTTTTGAAAACAATGAGCTTATAATAAACAGCCCTAAGGAAAAAACTTCAAATACAGTAATTTTCTCAAGTGTTGTTGACAACCTGTGTGTTGTGTATGACATTAAGCTCGGAGATGTTCTTGTTAATATCAGCAGTGAGACAGTTCTTTCCCACGAATTATCCACCTTTGAAAAAGGTCAGCTAGTAGAGGTTGTTTATGATGACTTTATGACAATGAGCCTTCCCCCGATTACAAATGCGATTGAGTTCAAAAAGCTCGAAGGCGAAACTGCTGAACTGGTTAATGGTGTAATTTCAGAAGTTATTGATGACGGCGTTAACAAGCAGATTGTTATAAAGGACGATGCTGGTAATGATATCGCGCTTAACATTGGTGACAAAACTATCCTTTTGAACAAAGACGGCGAAAACGCAACATTTGATATGTTTGCAAAGGATGTAAAAATATCTGCAGTACTTTCTATGGCAGCAACAAGAAGCCTGCCTCCGCAGAGAGCAGCATATGCTGTAAGAATTGTAGAATAATCGTTAACGGAGCTGCAGATTAAATGCAGCTCCGTTTTGGTATATTGAGGGAGGTATAAAAATGAAAAAAGCTATTTGTTTGTTCTTAGGAATTATTATAACACTTTCT
>JAZREC010000049.1:0-6482 GCA_045660605.1 Clostridia bacterium | reverse complement strand
CTGAGAAACCCTTGACGGATTTATGCAGAGGGCTATATCTCCTCCGTCCATGTGCTCTTCAAGAAGGTTTCGAATTATTCTTCCCTCCGCAAGCTCGCGTATAGCGGGATGATACGGACCCTTTACAGTATCTGCGTTGATGTCGTCTGTTGTCTGCAGACCCACTCTTATTATATCTATTCCCGCTCTTTCAAACATGGGTATCAGCTCGCTTAATATATCTGTTGTCTCTTCGATACTGAGAGGAACATATTTTCCATCTTCATACATAGTCTTAAGTGCGGTATCGTCTACAACAAGTGTCGGATATATTCTTACGCATGAGGGTTCAAGGTCAATTAAGTCCTGTGCGGTTTTTATCATCTTATCTCTGTTATCTCCCGGGAGACCGAGCATCATTTGCAGTCCAAGCTCTATTCCATAGGATTTGATAAGCTGTGATGCCTTTATAACATCATCTAAGCTATGGCCTCTTCTGCTCTTTTTGAGCACCTCGCTATCTGTAGACTGAACTCCGAGTTCTATACAGGTTACGGAAAATCTTTTGAGATTATCAAGAATATCCTTATCTATATAGTCAGGTCTTGTAGAACATCGGATACCGTTAATTCTGCCGTCTTTTACATATGAATATGCCGCACTCAAAAGCTCTGTTTGTTTATCTATCTCAATTCCCGTAAAGCTTCCGCCGAAAAATGCCGCCTCTATATATGCGTCTCTGTCCATTGTTTCCAGATATTCTTCTATAATCCTTGAAACATCATCACCGCTTACTTCATCATTGTGACCTGTTATGTGTCTTTGATTGCAGAACACACAATCATGCGGACATCCCTTATGCGGAACAAATATGGGTATATGATATGTTCTCATGCTTATTACTCCTAATAAAAAGTCAAGGGGTGTAAAAATAGATGCAGAATAAGTGAACTGAACCGAAGCAAGCATGCTTGCGAGGGGTACCCGAAGGCGTACAAAGGTACGGCGAGAGGTGAAGTTCGCTTAGAACTTATAGGCTAAAAATATGAGAAATCTGCAAAACTGCAGATTTCTACATAAATTTATTCTAATGTTATTTACACTATGGAACATAAAAAATCAAGCCTATAAGTGCTCTGCGCTATTTTTACATCCCCTTAATTACGAAACTGTTTTCTGGCTTATCTTAGCCTTTGCACTTCCTACAAGCTTCGGCATAGTGCCGTCTGTAATACACTCTTTGGTTATTACGCACTTTTTGAGATTGGTCTCTGACGGAGCGCTGTACATAACCTCTGCCATTACATCCTCCATAATCGAACGCAGACCTCTTGCACCGGTCTTACGCTCTATTGCCTTATCTGCAATAGCCTCCAGAGCCTCGGGCTCGAATTCAAGATTTACTCCGTCCATACCAAGAAGCTTTATATACTGCTTTACAAGAGCATTCTTGGGCTCTGTAAGAATTGCAATCATTGCATCTCTGTCAAGGCTCTCTAAAGATACATTTACAGAAAGTCTGCCGACAAATTCGGGAATAAGTCCGAATTTAAGCAAATCCTGGGGCTGAAGCTCCTTGAAAAGCTCTCCGACATCCTTGGTTGCCTTGGACTGAATTTCTGCTCCGAAACCAAGAGATTTCTTGCCTGTACGCCTTTCTATAATCTTGTCAAGACCGTCAAAGGCTCCTCCGCAGATAAAGAGTATATTGGTTGTATCTATCTGTATAAACTCCTGCTGAGGATGCTTTCTTCCGCCCTGAGGGGGAACAGATGCTATGGTTCCTTCCAAAATCTTAAGAAGTGCCTGCTGTACTCCCTCACCGCTTACATCACGGGTTATTGAGGGGTTTTCGGACTTTCGTGCAATTTTGTCTATCTCATCTATATATATGATGCCCTTCTGAGCACGCTCTATATTATAGTCTGCCGCCTGTATAATCTTGAGAAGTATGTTTTCTACATCCTCTCCCACATAGCCTGCCTCTGTAAGCGATGTGGCATCCGCTATTGCAAACGGAACATCAATGATTTTGGCAAGTGTCTGTGCAAGAAGGGTTTTGCCCGAGCCTGTAGGGCCTACCATAAGGATATTGCTCTTTGTAAGCTCTACATCGCCGTCTGTATCGGCTATGCTGTTAATCCTCTTATAATGGTTATATACGGCAACTGCAAGCTTCTTCTTAGCTTCGTCCTGACCTATGACATACATATCAAGAATTTCCTTGATGTCACGGGGTTTGGGAAGCTCCTCAAAGGATACTTCTTCCTCGTTAAAAATATCAAGCTCCGCATCAAGGATATCGTTGCACACATCTATACACTCGTTGCAGATATATACATTACCGCTCGGACCCGCTATGAGGCGAGTGACCAAATCCTGTGTTTTTCCGCAAAAAGAGCATGATATGTTATTATGTTTTTCGCTCATCTAATGAAACACCTCATTTAAAATCAAGGGCATAAAAAACTTTTGCTGTATGTTTTTTATGCCCTGTCTGACTTATTTTCTCTTTTCTATAACCTCGTCAACCAAACCGTATTCCTTAGCTTCCATAGCAGACATGAAGTTATCTCTCTCTGTGTCAAGGCATATCTGCTCATAGGGCTTGCCTGTTCTTTCGCTGAGGATTTTGTTCAGGGTTTCCTTCATCTTGATGATGCGTTCTGCATGTATCTTGATGTCTGTTGCCTGACCCTGCATACCGCCCAAAGGCTGATGAATCATAACCTCACTGTTGGGAAGTGCATATCTCTTGCCCTTGGCACCTGCCGCAAGCAGAAATGCTCCCATGGAGGCTGCCATACCAATACAAATTGTTGAAACATCACACTTTATATACTGCATGGTGTCATATATGGCCATACCTGCTGTGATGGAGCCGCCCGGACTGTTGATATAAAGATTGATATCCTTGTCGGGGTCCTCGGCTTCAAGGAAAAGCATCTGTGCAACTACAAGAGATGCTGTTACATCATTTACTTCATCGCTTAAGAATATAATCCTGTCTTTTAAAAGGCGGGAATATATATCATAAGAACGCTCTCCTCTGTTAGTTTGTTCAACAACCATTGGTACAAGACTCATATTATTCGTTTTCCTCCTTCTTCTTTGCAGCTCTCTTAACCTTAGCTGCATCAACAACGAGTGTTACTGCCTTCTTGAGCTTTAATTCTTCCTTAAGTGTTTCAAGCTCACCGTCTTTTATGAATTCCTTGAGCTTATCAATTTCCATGCCATACATTTCTGCCATGTTATTAAGCTCTTTTTCTACATCCTCGTCTGTAACCACTACATTTTCTTTCTTTGCAATTTCGCTTATTACGAGGTTAGACTTAACTCTCTCCTCTGCCTGCTCCTTGTACTGCTCCTTGAAGCTTTCGGGAGTTGTGCCTGTAAACTGCATATACTGTTCAAAGCTGAGCCCCTGTGAAGAAAGTCTGTAGCTGAAATCTCTCATCATATCTTCGATTGCAGAATCTATCATGCACTCGGGGATATCAACCTTGGATGCATCTACGATTTCCTTTATTACATTGCCTTCGAATTCGGCACTTGTCTTATCTGCATTTGCCTTATCGAGCTTTTCTTTGATGTCTGCTTTGTATTCATCAAGAGTATCAAACCCGAGGTCCTTTGCAAATTCATCATCAACTGCGGGAAGCTCCTTAACCTGAATGCTCTTAACTGTTACCTTGAATGTAGCAGGCTTGCCCTTGAGTTCTTCTGCATGGTACTCTTCGGGGAATGTACCCTCTATTTCTTTTTCTACACCTATCTTTGCACCTACGAGAGCTTCTTCAAAGCCGGGGATAAACTGACCGCTTCCAATTTCGAGGTTGTGGTCTACACCCTTACCGCCGGGGAATGCTACACCGTCTACAAAGCCTTCGAAGTCGATTACTGTAAAGTCGCCTTTCTTAACTGCTCTGTTGTCGATGTTTACCATACGGGAATTCTTTTCGCGTGAAGCCTTGATTTCTGCATCAATGTCTGCAACCTTTGTCTTATAGTTCTTCTTTTCTGCAGAAATTCCCATGTACTGACCAAGCTCTACCTCGGGTCTTACTGTAACTACAGCTGTAAGCACAAGCTCCTTGCCGTCATCGTCAAGCTTTTCTATATCCATTTCGGGTCTGTCTACAGGGTCGATTTCTGCTTCTTTAACTGCATATTCATATGCATCGGGGCATACAAAATTGATTGCATCCTCAAAGAATATGCTCTTGCCGTAGAACTTTTCGATAACTGCTCTGGGAGCTTTGCCCTTTCTGAAACCGGGTATAGCTATCTGCTTAACATTCTTTTTGTAGGATTTTTCGAGTGCTTTTGCAAAAGCATCCGCATCTACCTCGATTGTAAGTTTTACTTTGTTCTTTTCGATTGTTTCATTCTTTAATAATTTCATTTGTTCAGGTTCCCCCTATATAATAAATTTCATGTATATTAAAAGCCTTTTACGGCATTGATTACATCATAATCAAAGCTCTATTCTTATAGGCGTAAACGAAAGATAGTCGGCTGATGTCAGCCTGTACTCCACAGAGCCGAGCCTTCCCTGAAAAGCGGTTTTTGCGGAGTTTGAGTGAAGATGTCCGTAATAACAATGCGTGACACCGTATTCATTAAGAAGCTCTGTAATTTCCTTATCGGGAACATGGTCTCTGGTAAACGGCGGATAATGAAGAATACATACAGATACTTTCGGCGTCGTTCCATCTGCATCGCAGATGCTTTTGCCCTTTTTAAGAGACATCTCCAGCCTTATAAGCTCTCTCTTATATATCTTGTCATCATCTTCGCCAAAACCGCTGTCGCCCGGAAGAATCCATCCACGGCTTCCCGTAACAAGAACATCTTCTATAAGGATTGCATCATTTTGCAAAAAAGAAATTGTATCAAAGGAGCAAGTCTTAAGAAACGCATTCATCTTGGTCATGCTCTCCCACCAGTAATCGTGGTTACCCTTAAAGAGTATCTTGTTTCCGTTTAGGGAATTGAGAAACTCAAAATCCTTTTTGCAATCGGCAAGGTGCATAGCCCAGGATATATCTCCGCCGACAAGAACGGTATCTCCCTCGTCCACGAGCGAATTCCAACTGTCATAAATACGGTTTATGTAATTATCCCAAGCGTATCCGAAAACCTCCATGGATTTATCTGTATCCAGGGAAAGATGCAGGTCTGACATAGTAAATATTGCCATTTATTCACCTCGCTATACAATCAATTTAATATTATATAACATTTATTCCATAAAATCAAGTTGTTATTTCAATAAAAATGTGTTATTATATTAAAATAGGTAAAATTTATAAAAACATTGGAGAAATAATGAGAAGATTTATACAATATCATCTGTACAAAATTTTATATATACTTATATTTGCGGTTGCTGTGCTCTGCTGTGTGAATTTTGAGCTTAAATCAGAAAGGGACAGAGACAAGTATGAGCATCCCAAGGATATGACGCTTACCATGTCTGTACACAGTATTCCAAAGCAGAGCGGTGAATGGGTAAGCTTTATCGGCAAAGCAGAAAATGATATAAACTGCTTTGTATATGTCACATTGGATTTAAGCAAAAATCTTGACCTATGCATTGGCGACACCCTGACCCTATCGGGAACTGTAAGCCAGTTTGATGCTCCTCTTAACGAGGGCGGAGGCGACTTTTCGTCATATGCAATAAGTCAGGGTGCATCTGTAAGGATGTATTCGTCAATATATAAAATATCCTCACACAAAAAAGGTATGCTAAGGGGAATATACTCTCTAAGAGAAAAAGTCACACAAAGCATTCTTGGAAATATGCCTCCCGAAGAAGCAGGACTTGTAAATGCTCTTGTAACAGGCAATAAGGACTATATTTCCGAAGAAACCAAGGAAAATTACAGAAAAGCAGGTATATACCACATTCTTGCGGTATCGGGTCTGCACCTTAATTTAATTATCATGCTTCTTACTGCAGGGTTGGTATCCGCAAAGCTTCGCAGACGCATGAGGCTTATTATTCCATTTGTCCTGACGGGTGTTGTATGCACATTTTTATTTATATTTACAGGTTTTGGGGTATCGGTCGAAAGAGCGGCATTTATGGCAGTTGCCCTCTGCTCTGCGGGGATTTTTATGAGAGAATATTCTCCCGAGGCAAGTCTGTTTGCCATTGGTATAATTATTCTTATAACCGAGCCTTACTCTTACAGGGATTTGTCATTTCTGCTTTCCTTTAGTGCTACATTCGGTGTGCTGATTGGAGTACGGCTTATTAAAAAATGGGACATTTCTTCAAAGAAATTTTCATACATACTTGAAAGTGCAATAATATCGTTATGTTCGACGGCTACAACTCTCCCCATAACTGTGATGTACTTTGGGAAAGTATCTGTGGTAAGCCTTTTTGCAAATCTTATTGTAATTGCAATGATACCGGTTTTGCTTGCATTTTCGTACATATATGCACTTTTATCTCTGTTTCTTCCGCCATCGCTTACAGAGGTTAT
>JAZREC010000048.1:0-4301 GCA_045660605.1 Clostridia bacterium | reverse complement strand
TAATGGTTGAAGCAATGGGAGAAAATCTCTGTAACAGTCTTGCAGACGGAATTGTAAGTGTTATAGAAGAAAAAGGTCACAAGCAATAATATGATGTAAGGGGAGAGCCATGAGGTTCTCCCTTTTCGTCAGTTTATGACGAAGCTCGTACGATATGCGGGATATCGTATAGCGGACGAGGCAATTGCTTTAATTTCGAACTTCATCAAATTACTCATATGACAAATTTTTTCAAAAAACACTTGACACAGGCATAAGTGTTGATATATAATGTACGAGTATGATTATGAGATAGTATGTATTTTTATGTTTACTTATGCAAAGAGTATAGAAATACAAGGTTATATTTCTCACAGGAGGATTATAATGTTAGACGAAGTCCGAAGTAAGAAGGCCGTTATCGGTATGCGCCGTTCTATGAAGCTCATAGAGTCGGGCATGGCGGAAAAGGCCTTTGTAGCAGGAAATGTGGAACCCAATATGACAAGGCAGATAGTAGAAGCCTGCCGAAAGCATTCTGTTCCGATAGAACTCATAAGCTCCAAGGAGGAGCTTGGCAAGGCATGCAAAATAGATGTTGATGCATCCATTGTTGTACTGCCGAAATAGCATAGTGCTATTAACCGCTATGGCGTTTAATATATATTCTATATCAAGGAGGTGAATACAGTTGCCAACATTTAACCAGTTAGTAAAAAAGGGCAGACAGACATCCATTAAGAAGTCTACCGCACCTGCACTTCAGGTTGGATTCAACTCTCTCAAGAAGAAAGCTACCGACCAGAGCGCACCTCAGAAAAGAGGAGTTTGTACAGCAGTTAAGACCATGACTCCCAAAAAGCCTAACTCAGCTCTTCGTAAGATGGCCAGAGTAAGACTTACAAACGGCGTCGAGGTTTCCGCTTACATTCCCGGTATCGGACACAATCTTCAGGAGCATAGCGTTGTTCTTATAAGAGGAGGAAGAGTTAAGGACCTCCCTGGTGTAAGATATCACATTATCCGCGGTGCATTGGATGCTTCCGGTGTTGCTAACAGAAACCAGTCCAGATCCAAATACGGTGCTAAGGCAGGTAAGTAATCGGGACAAAACAATCAAAAAGGTAAGTAAAGTGCGTCAATACGCAGTTATATATATTTGTATTGAGCACAAACAAGCATTTATGCTTGAGTACCTATGAAATCATTTTATTATGAAGGAGGGAAGAATAGTGCCACGTAAAGGTTATATCGCAAAGAGAGAAATACTCCCCGATCCTATGTACAACAATGTTGTTGTAACAAAGCTTATCAACAACATCATGCTTGACGGTAAGAAGGGTGTAGCTCAGAGTATAGTATACGGTGCTTTCGAAATCATTGCTGAAAAGACAGGTAAAGAGGCATTGGAAGTGTTCACACAGGCTATGGAGAACATCATGCCCGTACTCGAAGTTAAGGCAAGAAGAGTCGGCGGTGCTACTTATCAGGTTCCTATGGAGGTTAGACCTGAAAGAAGACAGACACTTGGTCTCAGATGGCTCACAACATATTCTCGTCAGAGAAATGAAAGAACCATGAAGGAAAGATTGGCAGGCGAAATTCTCGATGCTGTCAACAACATGGGCGGAGCTGTTAAGAAGAAAGACGATACACACAAGATGGCAGAAGCCAACAAGGCATTCTCGCACTATCGTTGGTAATCATTTTCTATATTTTTATAAGTACAGGAAAGGAGGAAATACGCTACAATGGCTAGACAATATTCATTACAGAACACAAGAAATATCGGTATCATGGCTCACATCGACGCAGGTAAGACAACAACTACCGAAAGAATACTCTACTATACAGGTGTTAACCACAAGATTGGTGAAACACACGACGGTACAGCTACAATGGACTGGATGGCACAGGAGCAGGAGCGTGGTATAACAATTACATCCGCAGCTACTACATGTTTCTGGAAGCCTGTAGGCGGTCCTTACAAGGGTATCGGTCACAGAATTAACATCATCGACACACCGCGACAGGTTGACTTTACAGTTGAAGTACAGCGTTCCTTGAGAGTACTTGACGGTTCCGTAACCGTTATGTGCGCTAAGGGCGGTGTTGAACCTCAGTCCGAAACTGTTTGGAGACAGGCAGATGACTACATGGTTCCCAGAATGATATATGTTAATAAGATGGACATCATGGGCGCAGACTTCTACAATGTAGAAAACATGGTTCATGAGCGTCTCCATGCAAACGGCGTTCCGATTCAGCTTCCTATAGGTGCTGAGGATACCTTCAAGGGTATAATCGACCTTATGACAATGAAGGCTGAAGTTTACTATGATGAAAAGGGTGAGCAGTACGGCGAGGAGGATATCCCTGCTGATATGCTCGAAAAGGCTCAGGAATACAGAGCAAAAATGGTAGAAGCCATCGCAGAAACCGATGACGAAATCATGGAAAAGTTCTTTGAAGACCCCGATTCAATCACAGTAGAAGAACTCAAGAAGGCACTCAGAAAGGCTACAATCGCTAACCAGATTGTTCCTATGCTCTGCGGTACTTCTTACAGAAATAAGGGTGTACAGCTTCTTCTCGATGCTATTATCGAGTACATGCCTGCACCTACAGATGTTGCTAACATCAAAGGTATTGTTCCCGGTACAGAAGAAGAGCAGGAAAGACCTTCTTCCGATGACGAGCCTTTTGCAGCTCTTGCATTCAAGATTGCAACAGACCCCTTCGTTGGTAAGCTCTGCTTCTTCAGAGTATACTCCGGTACAGTTGATGCAGGCTCCTATGTTCTCAACGCTTGCAAAAACAATAAGGAAAGACTTGGAAGAATACTCCAGATGCACGCAAACTCCAGAGAGGATATCGACAAGGTATATTCCGGTGATATCGCAGCTGCAGTTGGTCTCAAGAACACAACAACAGGTGATACTCTCTGTGACGAAAAGCATCCTATTATTCTTGAATCCATGGAATTCCCCGAGCCTGTTATCAGGGTTGCAATTGAGCCCAAGACAAAGGCAGGTCAGGAGAAGATGGGTATAGCTCTTGCAAAGCTTGCAGAAGAGGATCCCACATTCAAGACATACACAGATGAAGAAACAGGCCAGACAATCATCGCTGGTATGGGTGAGCTTCATCTCGAAATTATAGTTGACAGACTCCTTAGAGAATTCAAGGTAGAAGCAAATGTAGGTAAGCCTCAGGTTTCTTACAGAGAAGCTATCAGAAAGTCTGTTAATGTTGACCACAAATATGCTCGTCAGTCCGGTGGTAAGGGTCAGTACGGTCATGTTAAGATGACTATGGAACCCCTCGAAGAAGGTAAGGGCTACGAGTTCGTCAATGCAATCGTCGGCGGTGCTATTCCCAAGGAATACATTCCCGCTGTTGATGCAGGTATACAGGGTGCTATGCAGAACGGTGTTCTCGCAGGCTACAATGTAGTTGACGTTAAGATTACACTTACAGACGGTTCATACCACGAAGTCGACTCTTCCGAAATGGCGTTTAAGATTGCCGCTTCTATGGCATTCAAGGACGGTATGAAGAAGGCAGACCCCGTTATCAAAGAACCTATCATGCTTGTTAATGTAATCGTTCCTGATGATTACCTCGGATTTGTAATCGGTGACCTCAGCTCAAGACGTGGTCTTGTTAAGTCACAGGAAGTTAGATCCGGCGGTGTTACACAGGTAACTGCTGATGTTCCGCTCTCCGAAATGTTCGGTTATGCAACTGACCTCAGATCCGGTACACAGGGCCGCGGTCAGTACACAATGGAGCCCTCACATTACAGTGAAGTTCCCAAGAATGTACAGGAAACAATCATCAGTGCAAGAGCAAAGACAGAATAATAAAAATTATTCTTGCTTTTTCTTAAAATTAATTGTAAAATATAATTAATAATTTATTTTCTTAAGGAGGAAATACTAATGGCTAAGGCTAAATTCGAAAGAACCAAACCCCACGTTAATATCGGTACTGTTGGTCACGTTGACCACGGTAAGACCACTCTTACTGCTGCTATAACAAAAGTTCTTGCTATGCAGGGTAAGGCTCAGTTCAACGCTTACGATCAGATCGACAAGGCTCCCGAAGAGAGAGAAAGAGGTATCACAATTTCTACTGCTCACGTTGAGTACGAAACAGAAAACAGACACTACGCTCACGTTGACTGCCCCGGACACGCTGACTATGTTAAGAACATGATCACCGGTGCTGCTCAGATGGACGGCGCTATCCTCGTTGTTTCTTCTGCTGACGGTCCCATGCCCCAGACAAGAGAACACATTCTTCTTGCTCGTCAGGTA
>JAZREC010000047.1:0-7067 GCA_045660605.1 Clostridia bacterium | reverse complement strand
CACGGAGCTTATGAAGATATTCCCGAAGTTAGAAAAAGACTCCTGATATACGCAAAAGAAAATAATATAAATCTTTCTGGTACATTTCGTAATCTTTATCTTGAAGGACCGCCGCAACACAAGGACAAAAGCAAGTTCATTACTCAACTGATTGCTATAGTTGAATAGCGAAGGGATAATCCAATTAACTAATTTTTGATACGAGGTTTGACATGGAAAGCATCTGGATAATATTTGTCTTTATATATGCCCTGTTAAAAGGCGGAAGAGAGGGCATGAAAAAAGCCGCCACAAAAAAGAGCAGTACCAATGAAATATTATTTTTCTACACTCTCATCGGTCTCATTATGGTTATTCCGTTTTCGAAAACGGCGTTTGACATAGAGCCCATATACATATTCTATTCGTTTATAAAAGCGTCGGTATGCTGCACAGCATGGATATTTTCGCTGATGGCTATAAAATCAATGTCTGTTAGCCTGTACGGAATAATGGACCTAGCGAGAATGGTTTTTTCTACGATGCTGGGCGTGTTGGTACTTGGCGAAAGCCTTACAGGAGCGAAAATAGCAGGAATGCTGCTGGTTGTAACGGGACTTGCCCTTGTTAACGCAAAAAAGCACTCCGCATCAGGAACGATGACCCTATTCACCCTTATTGCAGTTCTCTTAAACTGCTTCTTTAATGCGGTTTCGGGTGTAATGGACAAGATTATTATGAAGAGCATAGACTCAAATCAGCTTCAGTTCTGGTTTATGTTTTTTATGACGATTATAAACGGTGCTATCCTTGCTGTACGCAGAGAAAAAATCAGTTTTGCATCTGTAAAAACAAACTACTGGATACCGCTTATGAGCCTTTCTCTCATACTTGGCGACAGACTTCTCTTTGAAGCAAATGCCAACCCTCAAAGCGAGGTAACGCTTATGACGCTCATAAAGCAATCATCTGTAATAGTAACGGTGCTTACAGGAAGATTTGTGTTTAAGGAAAAGGGTCTTCTATTCAAGCTCATTTGTACAGCGATTGTTATAACGGGAATAATGATACCCCTGATTTTTTAGGAACCATAAAATTACCCCCTGCGAAAGTTTTCGCAGGGGGTTTGTTATTAGATTAAACTAATTCAATTATTGCCATTTCTGCAGCATCACCGCGTCTGGGACCCAATTTGAGTATTCTTGTATAGCCGCCGTTTCTGTCTGCATATTTGGGAGCAATCTCCGCAAATACCTTTGTAACAACATCCTCTTTGGTTATATAACCAAGAGCCTGTCTTCTGGAATGCAATGTATTAGTCTTGCCTAATGTAATCATCTTTTCTGCCATGCTTCTTGTTTCCTTAGCCTTTTCGAGAGTTGTCTCGATTTTGCCGTTTTCGAGAAGAGATGTAACAAGGTTTCTGAGCATTGCATCTCTGTGGTCAGAAGCACGACCAAGCTTTCTTGTACCGGGCATATGATAAACCTCCTTTGTACTATTTGTAATTATTCGTCATATTCCTTGGAGAATTCCAAACCGAGAGAAGTAATCTTACTTACAACCTCTTCTAAGGATTTTCTTCCGAGGTTTCTGACTCTCATCATTTCAGCTTCGGACTTGGATACCAAATCTGCAACTGTATTGATGCCTGCTCTCTTTAAGCAGTTGAACGAACGCACCGACAGGTCAAGCTCTTCGATTGTTGTTTCGAGAACCTTGTCCTGCTTCTCCTCTACTGTATCTACCATGATATCGGTATTGGCAATATCTGCAGACAAATCTGTAAAGAGATTCATGTGCTCCGTTACAATCTTGGAGCTGAGTGAAAGTGCATCCTCGGGAGCAATGGTACCGTCTGTAAATATTTCTATTGTAAGCTTGTCATAGTCGGTTATCTGTCCTACACGGCAGTTTGTAACTGTGTAGTTAACCTTGTCAACGGGGGAGTATACAGAGTCAACGGGAATTACACCGATTACATTCTGTATCTTTTCCTTATTCTTTTCGCTTGTGACATAGCCTCTGCCGTTTTCGAAAACAATCTCCATGTAGAGTCTTGCCTTATCGCTGAGTGTAGCGATATGCAAATCTCCGTTGATGATATCTATCTCGTGGTCAGTAACTATATCCTTTGCAAAAACCTCACCCGCGCCGTTTGCTTCGATATAAACGGTCTTGGGTCCGTCTGCATAAACCTTGGCTATGATCCTTTTTACATTGAGAATAATCTCTGTTACATCTTCCTTAACACCGGGGATTGTGGAGAACTCGTGGAGAACTCCGTCAATCTTAACGCTTGTGGGCGCTGCACCGGGAAGAGAAGACAAGAGAACTCTTCTTAATGCATTTCCGAGTGTAGTACCGTATCCTCTTTCAAGAGGCTGAACTTCAAATCTAGCATAACTGGGGTCGGTCTTGTCATCTACTCTTTCAAGACCCGGCTTCACCATTTCGATCATATTTTAACCCTCCATTCAAATACCATAATTATCTTATATTTGAGGGTAGCCTTATTATTTAGAATACAACTCGACAATGAGATGTTCTTCGATGTCTAAGTCGATGTCGTCTCTCTGAGCCAAAGCTACAACCTTTGCCTGCATGGTGTTTGTATCAAGGTCAAGCCACTTGGGAACAGCCTTGCCTTCTGTCTGCTCTAAGATAGCCTTGATCTTGGGGAGGCTTCTGCTGCCTTCCTTAAGGGTGATAACTTCGCCTTCCTTAACGAGATAAGAAGGAATGTTAACCTTCTTGCCGTTGATTAAGAAGTGACCGTGTACAACAAGCTGTCTAGCTTCTGCTCTGGAAAGAGCAAAACCAAGTCTGTATACAACATTGTCAAGACGGCTTTCGAGAACCTGGAGAAGGTTTTCACCTGTTACACCGCTCTTCTTGTTAGCCATCTCAAAATAATGAGCGAACTGACTTTCGAGAACGCCGTAGTATCTCTTTGCCTTCTGCTTTTCTCTGAGCTGTAAACCGTAGCCGGAAAGCTTCTTTCTGCTCTGACCGTGCTGGCCGGGAGCATATTCTCTCTTATTGATTGCGCACTTTTCGCCGTAGCATCTGGAGCCCTTTAAGAACAGCTTCTGTCCTTCTCTTCTGCAAAGACGGCATACCGCGCCTGTATAACGTGCCATGTATTACACCTCCTGATAATCAGACTCTTCTTCTCTTGGGCGGTCTGCAACCGTTGTGAGGAATCGGAGTTACATCTTTAATCATTGTTACTTCAAGTCCTGCTGTCTGTAGAGCACGGATAGCCGCTTCTCTTCCTGCGCCGGGACCCTTAACATATACTTCTACGGACTTTAATCCATGTTCCATAGCAGCCTTAGCAGCGGTTTCTGCTGCCATCTGGGATGCAAAAGGAGTACTCTTCTTGGAGCCTCTGAAACCGAGACCGCCGGAGCTTGCCCACGAAAGTGCATTACCCTGCACATCTGTGATTGTTACTATGGTGTTATTAAAAGTGGAGCGAATATGAACAGCTCCGCGTTCAATGTTTTTCTTTTCTTTTCTCTTACGAGTTTTCTTGACCTGAGCCATTTAGTTATTTCCCTCCCTCTTATTTCTTCTTGCCTGCGATTGTTCTCTTAGGACCTTTTCTTGTTCTTGCATTGTTCTTTGTGTTCTGTCCTCTTACGGGGAGACCTCTTCTGTGACGGAGACCTCTGTAACAACCGATTTCTATAAGGCGTTTGATATCAAGAGCAATCTGTCTTCTGAGATCACCTTCTACTGTGTAATCTCTGTCTATGATTTCTCTTATCCTTGAAAGTTCATCTTCTGTCAAATCCTTGACTCTTGTATCAGGATTTATACCAGCTTCTGCTAAAATCTTGTTTGAGCTCTTTACGCCGATACCGTATACATAGGTAAGGCCGTATTCAACTCTCTTTTCATTAGGTAAGTCAACACCTGCTATTCTTGCCATTAGCTTTTTGCACCTCCTGTTTAATATTAACAATAGTATATATTCATAACCGAAGGGTTCACAGTACTTTCGTACCGTGCAGCCGCTCCCTTACAGCTATAAGCCTAAATGAGTATTTATGCTGTCTTGCAGCAAAGGGATTTATATATTAACCCTGTCTCTGTTTGTGCTTGGGGTTTTCGCAAATAACCATAATCTTACCTTTTCTCTTGATTATTTTGCATTTTTCGCACATAGGTTTTACTGATGGTCTTACTTTCATTTTGGCTACCTCCTATCAATTATTTGGCTCTCCATGTAATGCGTCCTCTGGTCAAATCATAGGGACTCATTTCCACGGTCACCTTATCTCCGGGAAGAATTCTTATAAAGTTCATACGAAGCTTACCGGAAATGTGTGCCAGGATTCTGTGTCCGTTTTCAAATTCGACCTGGAACATAGCATTGGGCAGTGCCTCTACTACTGTTCCTTCCAATTCTAAAACATCTTCTTTTGCCAAGTACAAAACCTCCCTTTTTCAAAATCTCAATCGGATATTCCGCTTGTGTACCTCACAAGAGAGTATCTGACTTCCTTGTTTGTAAGCTTGCCAATTGTTTCAAGCTTATTTACAATGAACTGATCTCTGTGTCCTGTAAGAAGCACATGCTTGAGCTTCTTCTTTTTGGGACTTCCTACCTTGCGGGTCTTGCCGTTTGCAAGATAGAGATAATTGTCCTCCTGGGATATCACAATGAAACATTCGCCCGCATCTCTGCCTGCTGATGCATAAACAAATTCACCTTGATGAACATCCATAATTAAAATACCTCATCATATTCTGTCAAAAGTATCGGGTCTGAGTCGGTGATAAGAATGGTGTTTTCGTAGTGAGCCGAAAGCGACCCATCCACTGTTACCACCGTCCAGTTATCCTTGAGGGTTGTGGTGTGGTAAGCGCCGTATGTTACCATAGGCTCTACCGCAATTGTCATACCCTTGACCAGTCTTATTCCCTTGCCAAAGGTACCGTGATTGGGTATCTCGGGGTCCTCGTGAAGCGACTGGCCTATTCCGTGACCGCAATAATTTCTGACAATTCCAAATCCGTTATCCTCCACATGCTTTTGTATCGATGACTGAATTGAACCCAGTCTTTCGCCGTGGCGGGCATATTTTAATCCTTCAAAGAAGCTTTCTTTGGTTACATCTACAAGTCTCTTTGCCTCGGGGGAGATTTCCCCAACGGCAAAGGTTCTTGCTGCATCTGCGTGGTAGCCGTCTTTTACCGCACCGACATCGATGCTTATGATGTCTCCCTCGCAAAGCTTTCTGCCCGAAGGAATTCCGTGTATCACAACTTCGTTTATCGAAGTACAGATACTTGCGGGATAACCGTTGTAATTAAGAAATGACGGTTTTGCTCCCTGACATAAGATATATTCTTTTGCAATCTTGTCTAACTCTTGAGTAGTAATTCCGGCTTTAATATACTTTTCTATCTCTTTAAGAGTTCCGTATACTATTCTGCCTGATGCTTTCATCTTCGCTATATCAGCTGACGATTTTATATATATCATATGAGATATCCTCTTTTAACAAAGCTTTTCGAGCATTTCAAGAACCAATTGAGTTGTTGCTTCAATTGTATCCTTGCACTCAACCTTTGTGAGCTTGCCCTTTGCCTCGTAGTAGTCCTTAACAGGAGCTGTCTGCTCGTGGTAAACACTGAGGCGGTTTGCTATTGTTTCGGGATTGTCGTCTGCTCTTGTAATAAGCTCTGCACCACATTTATCGCATATGCCCTCAGTCTTTGGGGGCTTTGATGATACATGGTAAGGAGTTCTGCAAGAGGAACACTCTCTCCTTCCGGAAAGTCTCTTTACTATAACGCTGTCGTCAACCTCAAGAGATAATGCCGTATCTATTTCTATACCACTCTCTTCCATGGCTTTTGCCTGATTGACTGTTCTGGGAAATCCGTCGAGGATATATCCGTTTTTGCAGTCATCCTTTGCAATACGGTTTAGAAATATTTCTATAACCGCTTCATCAGGAACAAGAAGTCCCTTATCCATGTAGGATTTTGCCTTGAGGCCAAAGGGAGTTTCGTTCTCAATAGCCTCTCGTATTATGGCACCGGTAGATATTGCCGGTATAGAAAATTTTTCGCTTAGTATCGCTGCCTGAGTGCCTTTGCCGGCACCGGGCGCCCCCAACATAATAAGTTTCATACCGTCACCTGCTTATTATTCTAAGAATCCTTTGTAGTGACGCATGAGCATCTGGGATTCTATCTGCTTTGTGGTCTCAAGTGCAACTCCGACAACGATGAGCAGTGATGAACCGCCTATAGCATAGAAGTTGTAGTTTATAACCTGCGAAAGCACCATAGGAAGAACTGCAATAACACCGAGGAAGAGTGCGCCTGTGAGTGTGATTCTTGTAAGAATCTTGGAAATATACTCGCTTGTGGGTCTGCCGGGTCTGATACCGGGAACAAATCCACCGTTTCTCTTCATGTTGTTTGCAATTTCAACCGGGTTGAACTGTATAGCTGTGTAGAAATATGTGAAGAACACGATGAGCAGGAAGTAGAGAACCATGTAGAGCCAGGAGGTCTGTGTAAACAGGCTCCAGAATCTGCCCCAGAAGGTTGCTCCGGGAGTATAACCCATAAATCCCATAATTGTAGAGGGGAAGCTCATTATACTCATGGCGAAGATTATCGGAATAACACCTGCCATTGCCACTTTGATGGGAATGTGTGTGCTCTGACCGCCATACATCTTTCTGCCAACCATTCTCTTTGCATACTGAACGGGAATTCTTCTTTCCGCATTGTCCATGAATACAACAAATGTAACCATGAGAAGCGAAACCAATGCAATTGCAATAACACTCCAGATGTTAAGAGCACCTGCGGAGAAGTTTTTGCCAATTGTGGTAATCATTGAAGGAATACCGGATACGATACCTGCAAAGATTATTACGGAAATACCGTTACCTACACCTCTTTCGGTAATCTGCTCACCGAGCCACATAAGAAATGCGGTACCTGCTGTAAAGGTGAACACTATTGTAATGTAACCCCATACACCGGGAATGCTTACAAAGCTCTTAAGTGCAAAGTAAAGTCCTGTTGCCTGTATGAAGGAAAGTATTACT
>JAZREC010000046.1:0-5381 GCA_045660605.1 Clostridia bacterium | reverse complement strand
TTTACAAGCACCTTAAAGCAAAGTATTCCATAGACATAGTAGCATCTGGCGGAGTATCATCAATGGATGATATAACAAAGCTCGCTAAGATGGATATGTACGGTGCAATTCTCGGCAAGGCACTCTATGAGGGTGCCATAGATCTCAAAAAGGCAATCGAGGTGGCAAAATGATAACAAAAAGAATTATCCCCTGCCTTGATGTGCGTTCGGGCAGAGTGGTAAAGGGTGTAAACTTTGAAGGCTTAAGCGATGTTTCCTCACCTGTTGAGCTTGGAAAGTTTTACAGCGACAACGGTGCAGACGAGCTTGTGTTTTATGACATAACGGCATCGTATGAGGAGCGCGGGCTCTTTACCGATATATTAAAGGAAGTGGCTTCCACAATATTTATTCCCTTAACTGTAGGCGGCGGAATAAACACAATAGACGACTTCGACAGAGTGCTCAAATGCGGTGCGGACAAGGTTTCCGTAAACTCGGGAGCAATAAGAAATCCGTCTCTTATAAAGGAAGCGGCTCTGAAATACGGAAATCAATGCGTGGTTCTGTCTGTTGACATCAAGCGTGTAGACGGCAAATTCGTTGTATTTGCCAAGGGCGGAAGAGAGAATACTGGCATAGACGCAATAGAATGGATAAAAAGAGGCGAAGCTGACGGTGCAGGCGAAATCGTGGTTAACAGCATAGATACAGACGGCGTTAAAAAGGGCTTTGACCTTGAGATGCTGAGGGCTGTAAACTCTGCCGTATCCGTTCCCGTAATTGCATCGGGCGGTGCGGGAAGTATAGCAGACTTTGTAACACTGTTTAAGGAAATACCAACAATAGATGCAGGACTTGCGGCATCTATATTCCACTTCGGTGAGGTGGCTATTTCCGACCTCAAAAAAGAACTCAAAGCAAACAATATAAATGTAAGAATATAGGAGATGAAAATATGCTCGATATAAACTCACTCAAATTTGACGAAAAGGGTCTCATACCCGCAATAGTGACCGATGCCCTGTCGGGTAAGGTGCTTACACTTGCTTATATGAATAAAGAAAGTCTTGATATAAGCATAAAAGAGGGCAAAACATGCTTCTGGTCCCGTTCCAGAGGAGAGCTCTGGCGCAAGGGCGAAACCTCGGGAAATTATCAGCACATAGTATCCATAAAGGCAGACTGCGACAGAGATGCCCTTGAGGTAAAGGTAGTAAAGGACGGCCCCGCATGCCACAAAGGAGACGACTCCTGCTTTAATGATATTGTGTTTGGAAACGAAGAAGAGGCATTCTCGATAGACGGTCTTATGAATAAGCTCAAGGAGCGCAAAAAGCTCATGCCCGAAGGCTCATACACCACATACCTCTTCCAGAAGGGTCTTGACAAAATCTTAAAGAAAGTCGGCGAGGAATGTACAGAGGTAATAATAGCCTCCAAGTCTGAGGACAAGGCGGAAACAATATACGAAATTGCTGACCTTTGCTATCATACACTTGTACTTATGATAGAAGCAGGCATAGAGATAGACGACATCAGGAAAGAGCTTAAATCAAGAGATGTTATCGAACATAAGGTTAAGCAGGAAAAAATGACAAAATAAGGAGAGAAAAAAATGAAAAAGATTATTACTGTTATTCTTGCATTTGCCATGTGCATAAGCATGAGTGCATTTGCAGACGAGACCGTAATCGGCTCAGCCGATACCGCAACCGATATCCTTGTTGCAGAAACTCAGGATATCCCCATAAAGATAATAGCGGACAACAAAATCATAAACACCGATACAGTTGTCGTAAACCAGAGAACACTTATACCGCTCCGTGCACTTTTAGAAAGCACAGGCGCAGAGGTAAAGTGGTACAACGATACTCAGGAAATAGATATAACCCGTATGGGTAAAACAATAAGAGTACAAATCGGAAGCTCTGTTATGGTTACACCGAGCGGTAACAAGTCTCTTGAGGTATCTCCCATACTTCATCAGGGCACAACAACCTATGCCCCGCTCCGAGCTATTGCTGAGGAATTCGGCATAAGCGTTGACTGGGACGGAGGCACAAAAACCATTCTTGTAAGAACTCCCGAGGGATGCCCCTATGTTGACCTTTACTCAGGTGCAACTCTTGAGGACTACCTTACAGCAAACGGTATATCGCCTGAAGCATTTGAAAAAGATACTACACTTAAATATGAAGAATACAAAAATAAGCTTTATATAGAAACTGACAATGCTGTTCCGCTCTCTGCAGTTGCTAATATAAACGGCTTTACTCTTGACGAGCTTTGTGCACTTTTCGGAATTGATGCCGAAGCAGGCAAGAAGATAACATGGGGCGAGGCTCTTGACGAGATAGACTTTGCAGTATACATTGATGTGCTTATGGGTGCATCGCAGTACGGAATGACAACCGACAGCGCAATGCAGTATATAAGAGAAAGCTACGGTCTCGGAAACGAATATACTCTCGATACCAAGCTTAAGTATGTAAGGGTAATAATGGATACAGTTGAACTGCAGTATTCACAGATGCAAAAGGAAATGGAAAGGGTACAGGAAGAAGAGAGAAAGAAAGACTTGGAAGCTCTCCCCTCACTTACAAAGAACAAAATTAAATTTACAATAACAATGAATGACGGCTCTAAGATGACAGGCGAGCTTTATCCCGACCTTGCACCGATAACTGTAGAAAACTTTGTAAAGCTCTGCGAAAGCAAGTTCTATGACGGACTTATTTTCCACAGAGTTATAGACGGCTTTATGATACAAGGCGGAGGCTATGACAAAAACTTTAATGCCAAGGAAAAGCTCTCACCAATAAAGGGCGAATTCTATGACAACGGAGTAACAAATGCCCTAAAGCACGAAAAAGGCGTTATCTCCATGGCAAGAACCAACGAGCCCGATTCTGCAACAAGCGAGTTCTTTATTGTTGACGAAGCATCGCCTTTCCTTGACGGAATGTATGCGGCATTTGGAAAGATAACAACAGGTCTTAATGTTTTAGAAAAAATTTCAAAGGCAGAAACCGAGACCAACGAAAAGGGCTTTGCGGATGCACCAAAAAAGGCAATTATTATCAAAAGTATAAGAATTTCCAAATAAAAAAGTAAGGGTATGTAAATCCAAAATTTACATACCCTCTTTTTATTTGATATTAAGACTGTCCTTTAACTGTTCTGTTCCCGACACCGCAATAACAGGGAACACATTGAAGCTGCTCTCTCTGCAAAGTGTGTCAAGCACCGTATATGCAAGCGTGTCGCCGTTTTCGGCTGCAAGTGCCTTAAGAGATGCATATGTTTTAATACTTTCTTCGCAAAGATATCTTTCCCTTGCCTTGGGAGACATTATGCCTCTGTCATACTTTGAGAAAAAGCCCTTTGCCTGTGCGGAATATGCAAATACAGGAAAGTCATTTGCTTCATAGAGTGCCTTTTCCTCGCTATCCATGATAACCATTGTATCATCCCAGGGATTTTTGCATGTGGCAAGATTATAATGTATCTGGCTTGCCGCAAAGCCGTCTCCCCCGCTTTCGTACGCGTATCTGTTGGCACTGTCTATCCTCTCGAATGTCCAGTTTGATGCTCCGAAGTTTCTTATCTTGCCCTTTTGCACCATTTCGTTTAATGCATCCATCATATGGCGGACACCTTTTTTCTCATCGTCTCTGTGGAGCCAAAGCATATCTATGCACTCTACTCCCAGTGCCATAAGACTTTCGTCAATATCCGCCTCAATTTCCTGAGGGGTGAGCCTTGAAATATGCATATCCTCTTTGTGAGGGAAGGAGCATTTTGTACATATAAAAATACTGTCTCTTATTCCTCTGTCTTTAATATATTCGCCTATGAGCTTTTCGGTATTGCCGTCGCAATAGCTCCTTGCGGTGTCTATTACATTACCGCCGTTTTCTATATAGCAATCCATAATCTCAAATGCGGTTTGTCTGTCGATTCTACCCGAGTAGCCGTCTGTTCCCAGAACAATTCGGGAAAGGCTCTCATCGCAAAAATCAATATACTTCATATCATAACTCCTAAAAAGCCAGCCTCGTTAAAATACTCGCAAATGTGCCGGCTATACTGTCAATCGCAAGTATATCACACAAAAACCCGTTTGTAAAGAAAAATTTTTATTGACAAATACCATTTTATGTTATATAATATTCCAGTATGCTATTAGGTATACTTTTCCTTGCTTCGGCTATGCCGAGGCCTAAGTCCAAAAGGAGGTGAAACGAAATGGAAAATGTTAAGAACAAGTACGAAACCATCTTTGTTATTGATGCGTCTCTCACAGAAGACCAGATCAATGCAACAACAGAAAAGTTCAAATCTCTCATCGAAGCAAACGCTACTGTAGAATCTGTAGATGTTTGGGGCAAAAGAAGATTGGCATATCCTATCGATTACAAAACAGAGGGTTACTATGTTTTGGTTAATTTCGAAAGTCAGGCCGAATTCATTGCTGAGCTCGAAAGAGTATACAACATCACAGACGGTGTCCTGAGAACTATAGTTGTAAGAAAATAGTAAAGGCCGGTGATTTTTTATGAACAAAGCAATTCTGGTTGGAAGACTTACCAAAGACCCTGAGCTCAGAACTACAGGAAGCGGTGTTAGTGTGTGCAGCTTTACAATAGCTGTAAACAGACGCTTCAAGAATGCTGAGGGCGGTTACGATGCAGATTTTATTAACTGTGTCGCATGGAGACAGCAGGCAGAATTTGTCGCTAAGTACTTTACAAAAGGTCGTATGCTCGGACTTTGCGGTTCCATACAGACCAGAAACTACGACAAAGACGGACAGAGAGTTTATGTAACTGAGGTTGTTGCAGACGAAATAAGCTTTGTAGAAAGCAAGGGTCAGAGCGATAATGCTTCCCAGAGCACTCCCTCAACAAACTCCAATACCGCATCATTCGGTGCAGATGACGGATTTATTCCCATGCCCGCAGATGATGACCTGCCGTTCTGATTTAATGACGCTAAATATTAAAGGAGGTTTTTAACATGGCTGAAGAAAGAGCTTTCCGCAGAAAGTCCAAGAAAAAAGTTTGTGCTTTTTGTGTAGATAAAGTAGCAGAAATTGACTACAAGGATATAGCTAAGCTCAGAAGATATGTATCCGAAAGAGCTAAGATTCTCCCCAGAAGAATCAGCGGTAACTGTGCTAAACATCAGAGACAGCTTACTACTGCTATAAAGAGAGCAAGACATATTGCTCTTCTCCCCTATACATCTGACTGATAAAATTAGAATATATAATAGCAAAACGGAGCTAAACAGCTCCGTTTTGTTGTTTTTGTAATATCCTCAGTAAAATATCTGCAAAAGCAATATAAGTATCACCCCGGGTACGCCCAGAGCACCTACGGCAACTGCCGTTAC
>JAZREC010000045.1:0-1156 GCA_045660605.1 Clostridia bacterium | reverse complement strand
TCCTCAAGGGATTCTCTTACCTTAAGAGGGCCTCTTCTGCCGTCAATTGTAGGTCTTATACCAATTTTAGGAAACATTCTTTTTACCTCCAATACATATTTAGATACTTTTATTTTAATACATATGAACTAACAAGTCAACACCAAATTTTTGTAATTTCCTTTGACAAGAGATACATGCCTTCTATATCCTCCTTATCGGCACAGCTTACAGGAGAATGAATATATCTTGTAGGAAGCGATATAACCGCTGTCATACACTGGGATGAATTTGCCTGATAGGCTCTTGCATCATTGCCTCCCATTGATGACTTTTTGAGCTGAAACTTTATATTGTTGTTTTTGGCTGTATCAATAATAAACTTATTAAGCTCCGCATGAGAATATGAGCCTCTGTCCATTATGGATATTGCAGGACCCATGCCGAGAGTTGTCGAATACATATGCTCCTTGCTTTGTGCGGTGTCCGATGCGGTTGTGCTCTCAAGTATTATTGCGGCATCGGCATCTATACGGCGTGCAATAACCGATGCACCCCTGAGACCTGTCTCCTCCTGTACACAAAAGCAGAAATAAATATCGCTTTCACACTCTTCCTTAATAAGCTCGCACAAAATAGCACAGCCCACTCTGTCATCAAGAGCCTTTGCCTTTATTCTGCCGTCTCCAAGCTCAGTATATAACGAATCGAAAGCGGCATAATCTCCCTTGGAAACAAGCTTTTCTGCCTCCTCCAGCGACGATGCTCCTATGTCTATATACATATTCTTTGCTTTGATTACATTTTTTCTCTCGTCCTTGGTCTGCAGATGTACCGCCTTGATGCCCGTTACACCGCATACCCCATTTTCACCTATGAGAACTCTCTGGCAAAGCAGTATTCTGTCGTCTATTCCTCCGACTGTTTTGAATTTTAAGTATCCGTCATCGGTGATGTCGGATATTATAAGTCCGACCTCGTCCATATGTGCGCTGAGGATAAGCTTTTTGCCGTTTGGGTTTCTGCCCTTTTTCAGTGCTATGATGCTTCCCATGCTGTCTACTGTTATGCTGTCTGCATAGTCTGAAATCATGGAAAGTATGGCTTCTCTTACCCTGTCTTCGTTACCTGATACTCCGTTTATATTGGTCAGTTTTTCTATTTCAAGCATACTGCA
>JAZREC010000044.1:0-5057 GCA_045660605.1 Clostridia bacterium | reverse complement strand
TGTTCGGAGTGTCGGTACAGAGCCACGGCAAATATCCTACAGAGGTTATAGACGATACACAGACCGTTGTTGTGGAAAGCGGTATTGATGATGAGGAATATAAAATAGGCTTTGAATATTATATCAATCAGCTTTATGATATGGTTATATTTGTAGGAGAGCTTGTCGAGGCAATCCGCAATTTCAAAGAGCCTACCGTACTTGTATTTTACGGAGACCATCTTCCCGCAATGAGCATATCCAGAGAACAGCTTATTAACGAGGATTTGTTCGAAACGGAATATGTTGTATGTGCAAATTATGATATACCCGTAAATGACGAAAATCTTTTTGCATATCAGCTCAATTCAAGGGTTACACAGATGCTCGGTATTAACGGAAACCATGTCAACAGACTTCACCGCTATTACAGAAACGACAAGGAAAACCCTGAGTATTTGGATGCTTTGCAGACACTTATGTATGATGAGCTTTACGGAGATGCCTATGCATTTGGCGGAGTTTTACCAAATGAGCCAACAGACATCAAATACGGAATAGACCCAATATATATAGAAGGTGTGTCTGTAGGCAGTACGGCGACAACACTTAAGGGTACAGGCTTTACGGAGAAGAGTAAGGTGTTTGTAAACGGAGTATTGGTTTCGGCAACATATCTCGATACCAATACCATGATACTTTCCAGCACAAAGGCAAATCCTGAGGACAGAATTTATGTCGCACAAAGATGCTCTGACAAGCATGTTCTCGGAAGAACAGAGGATTATTTTGTAAGACAGGAAGATATTGTACAGTAATTAAAAGGGGTTGTTAAAAAACTTGCGTTTTTTAACAGCCCCTTTTTGAGATTAAAGCTTAAAAATACTTAGAAGTTGTTCTTGTTTTCGTTGTTGTTCTTTTCCTTGAGGTTGTCATTTCTGTTCTGCTTGTTGTCCTGGTTCTTTTTGTTATTGTTGTTATTGTTGTTGTTCATCTTTTTTTCACTCCTCTTTGAAATAGAAAAGCAATGCATTGCGATACTTATTGTGCTACAAACGGACAAAAATATACTTCATGCGCACATAGAAAAAAATAACATATTTTTTTGTTTTGTTTTAATGTTTTTGTTATGTATTTTTATTGACTTTTCGCTTAATAAGGAATAAAATAATATATGTTGCTTATAGATTAAGAGAATATAATATTGGAGTTTTTATATGAAAATAGGTATACCCAGAGCTTTGCTTTATTACTATTATTTTCCATTTTGGAAAACACTCTTTGAAGAGTGCGGATGTACAGTTACAGTAAGCGAAGAAACAAACAAAAAGATTATAGACAGCGGTTGCTCGGCTACCGAAACGGAAATGTGTGTTCCGATAAAGATATTTAACGGTCATGTTGCATCACTTCTTAAAACCGATGTTGATTATGTTTTTGTACCGCAGATGCACACGGTAGGCAGAGAATATTACTGTCCGAAATTCCTTGGTATTATAGAGATTGTCAGGTATTCATTTGACTGCGATTTAAGCAGATTTATTTTTCTTAGCTATGATACACCAAAGGATGATTTGTATTCCTTAGCCAGTCATATGCCTCTTTGCGATGTCCTGGGAGTTAATAAAAAAACGCTAAAAAAAGCACTCAAAAAGGCAAGAGCATCGCAGGAAGAATACAGAAAGCTCTGTATAAGCGGTTATACAACTGACGAGGCTTACAAAATACTTTTTGAGGGCAAAAGTATAACGAAAGAGCAAAATGGCAAGCTCAATATAGCACTTTTGGGATATGTCAACAATGTGTATGACAGCTATGTGAGCATGAATACGATAGACAGACTTAAAGGTATGGGAGTAAATGTTTTTACATTTGATATGCTACCCGATGATATTATTAAGAAGGACAAAAAGATAATAAAAGAGCCTTTCTGGACTTTTGCAAGAAAAATATATAACGCTTCAAAATATTTTATAAAAAGCGGGAATATAGATGGAATAATACATATTACAGCCTTTGGATGCGGACCCGATTCTATCATAGGCAGACTTATGGAGGGGGATTGCGAGGAGGCAAATATTCCTTTTCTTACACTCAGAGTAGATGAGCATACAGGAGACAATCACACACAGACAAGACTTGAGGCATATATAGATATGCTGAAAATGCGAAAAATTCTGTTAGTGTGACAGGATTCGAACCAACAATGCCTGACATCTGAAAATTTTAAAAGCTTTCAGCTTGTCGGTTTTGACGGGCGTCAGCCCGCCTGCAACCTGCCGCACTAAAATCTTAATAAAATTTTCAAGATGGCAGGTGCACAGCAGTTTCACATAGACAATTTTGCTTGAAACAAAGTAAATTACGCAGATAATACTGCCGTATTTTCAAGGAATTTACTGCAGTTTTGGGTAAAATTGTCATGTGAAACCAATGCTGGTTCGAGTCCTGTCACACTATGTAAAGGGCGTGTTTTTACAAATGAAAGTAAGTTTTCCTCACATGGGGCAGACAACTGCATATAGAAAGCTTGTGGAATTTTTTGGACATGAGGTAATAATGCCCGAGAGACCCACACAGAGAACCTTTGACCTCGGTGTTCTTCACAGCCCCGAGTTTATATGCTATCCCGCAAAGGTTATGGCAGGTACTTATATCGAGGCGTGTCAGAGGGGTGCAGAGGTTATTATATCATCAGGAGGAAGCGGTCCTTGCAGAGCGGGAATGTACTGCGAGGTACACCGCAGAATTCTTAAGAAGCTTGGATATGATACCGAAATAATAATTTTTGATTCTATGTTCAAGGCACCTGTTTATTTCCTTAAACAGCTTATACGGGTCATTAACGGCAGACCGCTTCACAAGGTTTTGCACTACGGTCTTTATGTTATCAAGATGATGGAGTATCTTGATAATATAGAAAAAATAATAAAGGTACGCAGAGCATATGAGATAAATAAGGGTGACTTTGACAGAACATTAAGCGAAATCAATAATATGTTCTATGAGACAAGTAATAAAAAGGAACTTAAAAAAGCATATGTAAAAGCACTCTCCATGATAGATGCAGTACCCATTAAATCTGCCGATGAGGATAAGAAACTTCGCATAGGTATAATAGGCGAGATATTTGTTGTTATGGACAGTGCCACCAATATGAATATAGAGGCGAGGCTTAATTCTCTCGGCGCAGAGGTGGAAAGCTGTCAGTACATATCAGATTGGATATACCACAATGTTACACCGTCATTTTTATCAAAGGACAAGACACACCGTATGCATATAGAGGGTGCCAAGTATACAACCTGCAATTGCGGAGGACATCACCTCGGGAATATAGGCTGGATAGAGGATTATGCAAAGAGGGACTTTGACGGTATTATTCACCTTATGCCGTTCGGATGCCTGCCAGAGCTTGTTACACGCAGTATGTCACATAAGCTCAGCGAACAGTTTGACATACCGATACTTACCATGTCAATTGACGAACAAAACGGCGAGGCAAATACCCAAACCCGATTGGAAGCGTTTGTTGATTTGTGTGCAGGCAGGAAGAAAAAGAAACAAAACAGCAAAGATACCGATAAGAAGCCCAAAGCGGAAAGAGAGGAAGCACTTGTATGAGTAATATTTATATAGGTATTGATACAGGCTCAGTAAGTACCAATGTCATAGCAATTGATGATAGCTACGAGGTTATATTTGATAAGTACATAAGAACAAAGGGTCAGCCGATAAATTCCGTTAAGGAAGGAATGGCACAGCTTAATGATTTTATAAAGGACAAGGATTACACCGTTAAGGCAATAGGAGTAACAGGAAGCGGAAGACAGATGATAGGTCTTATGGTTGGTGCAGATGTTGTCAAGAACGAAATAACAGCTCATGCAACAGCTACCGTTCATTTTCATCCCGAAGCACATACAATATTTGAGATAGGCGGTCAGGACAGTAAGATAATAATTCTCAAGGATGCTGTTGTTACTGACTTTTCAATGAATACCGTGTGTGCCGCAGGAACAGGGTCATTTCTTGACCATCAGGCAGAAAGGCTCGGAGTTGATATCAAGGATTTCGGCGACCTTGCACTCAAGGCGGAAAATGAGGTTCGTATCGCAGGAAGATGTACAGTTTTTGCCGAGTCGGATATGATTGCCAAGCAACAGTACGGATATTCAAAGGCCGATATAATCAACGGTCTTTGCGATGCACTTGTCCGTAACTATTTAAATAACCTCGGCAGAGGAAAGGTGCTTGAGCCTCCCTTTGTATTTCAGGGCGGTGTTGCCGCAAACAAAGGAATTATAAAGGCATTTGAATCTCAGGTCGGACATGAGGTTATTATACCTAAGTATTTCAATGTTATGGGAGCTATCGGCATGGCAATTATGGCTCGCCGTGAGGTTGAACAAAGCGGAAAAGAGACGGGCTTCAAGGGCTTTGATTTTCTTGATCTGGAGTTTACACCCAAGAGCTTTGAGTGTACAGGATGCTCCAATTCATGTGAGGTCATCAAGGTTTTGGTAGACGGTAATGTCAAGGCGATGTGGGGCGATAAATGCGGTAAATGGAGTTCTTCAGTATAAAATAAATTCAGGGATTGCAAAAGAGTTTGCAGTCCCTTTTTTGTATGTATAAGCAGATTGCCAAAAGAATATAATTTTTTATAACAATGTTTTGGAGGCAGTTTATGAAAAAATCTATATTCTTTTGGCAGATTGCAGGCTTTATCTTTACAAGTATTTTGGGTGTTATTCTCCATTTTCTTTTTGACTGGACGGGGCAAAGCGTATTTGTTGCACCGTTTTCCGCAGTAAATGAGTCTATATGGGAGCATACCAAGCTTTTGTTTTTTCCTATGCTTTTTTTTGCAATAATTGAAAATATTTATGTAGGAAAGCGTTATAATAATTTCTGGTGCATTAAGTTTAGGGGTATGCTTTCTTCAATATTGCTCATTCCCACACTATACTATACAATTAACGGAGTACTTGGAAGTACACCCGACATAGTTAATATTGCAATATTCTTTGTAGTAAACGCATGGGTGTATATTAAAGAAACAAGATGTTTTAAGA
>JAZREC010000043.1:0-1925 GCA_045660605.1 Clostridia bacterium | reverse complement strand
CGACATATCGAGTTGCTTGCAACATATCGAGTCATTTATGACATATCGAAAATCTCGCAAGAGATTTATATCGCTGCGTTGCATAGCAACGCATTGCTCCTGCACGGTATATAGCAGAAACATATGCCCTTCCTACATAATCATAACCACCGCCTGCTGTTGTCGGTCCCCAGGTTTCCTCACTCCAAGGGCATGTTATTCCAATAACGGGTTTCATAACAATCCTCCAATATAATTATGCTTCTTTAAGTGTAATCTGTGTCATTTCTTTCCAGCCTGTGATGGGCATTTCTATACCGTAACGGTTTATATCCTCGCCTGAAAGCTTGGTTTCGCCGTTTAAGATATATGTCTTATCCTTGCAAACCACAGGATATACAGTAATTTCATTCTGACGGGTTTCCATAGAAACTGTCTGTATTGTTTATATCTGCAAGCTCCATATCACTGTACTGATATACTGTAACTGTTTCTGTATCTGCAATTACTCTTGCAACTGCCTTCTTCCAGAAATCTCTCTTTTCCTTTACAGATGCAATAAAGTCTGCAAAATGCTCCTGTGCTTCTTCGGACAACAGCGTAAGGTCGCAACTGAAGCCTATCGGTCCGCAGGTGTGATATGCTTCAAGATATGATGGGTGAACGCCTGTTACATCATACCACCATGCATCACAGCACGCCACAAGTCTGTTTGACGGTTTGTGGGATTCTACAGTAAACGGATTATAAAAATCTCTGTATTCTTCAAGAGAGTGAACACATGTCCATCTTTCGTAGCCCTGAGGCGGAAGTCTGTAAAGCGATTCCTTATACATCCTCATGTTTGTATACGGGCTCTCGTTATCGGTGGGCCAGAAGCTGTCATATCTTATATAATTGGCAAGCTCGGTTCTTTCTCCTCCGCCTGCACAACCTGTAAAGTACACATCGGGATGTCTGTCGCGAAGCTTTCTCATAAACTTATCAAAGCCTATCTGATAAAGCATAAATGATGTTCTCTTGTCATCAAAGAAAAGATCGTCATTAAAATCAAACTTTATATATTTAATTCCGTATGTATCTATAAGGTTTGTTATGGTGTCGAGCATCCATTCTCTTGCTTCCTTGTTTGCAAAATCAAGGAAGTACATATCCTTGGAATTACTCTTAAGATAATATTCGGGATGAATTCTGATAGACTCTGATGCCGGATCAGCTCTCTCTGCTTCCATCCAGAAGCCGAATTTAAGCCCCATTGCCCTTATCTTGTCAGCAAACTCCTTAATGGTTCCGTGGAAACCATCAACGGGATTTTCGGACCAGTCTCCAACGGTATTAAACCAGTTTATGCCCTCTCTGCCAAACCATCCTGCATCTATTACAAAATATTCCAAGCCCATTTTCTTTGCCACCTTTGCCTGCTCCAATAAAAGCTCGGGTGTAAATGCAGTATACTTATACATCCATGTGTTATATATCATAGGCATTTCACGGCGGGGATAGTTAGTATGCATAAAGTTATGAAGCTTGTAGCTGTCAAAATCCATTCTGTTTGATGTTTCGTAACAGATAATTTCGGGAAGTTCTATCTTTTCGCCCTGTTTAAGCTCTATATTCATGTTGTAGTCAATGGGTCCGAGCTCAACAACAGCCTTTGACATTCTCTGCGGAAGACCAACATAATTCACCTTGATTTCGCATGAGCAGTTACGCAAAAGGTGTATTACGGCTCCCCTGTTTTGCTGTTTGCTCCATAGGACGATAAAAGGTGCGGCATTCTGTGTGCTTCTTGTACTTGTTGAGGATGCTGTAATTCCTGTAACAAGCGGCTGCCATGCTCCCATGCTCTCTGTCTGCCAATTGTTATACTGGGTATATACCTCGTATTCACCGCCCTCAAAAACAAATCTTCATTTAAGTGATGTTACATCTCCGGACTTTTCGGA
>JAZREC010000042.1:0-2301 GCA_045660605.1 Clostridia bacterium | reverse complement strand
TCTTCTGTTCCTTTTCTGAAAATCAGAAATTGCCTTTAATAAATCGTCTTTAGTAAAATCAGGCCAATTGATATCAGAAAACCAAAACTCACTATAGGCACTTTGCCACATAAGAAAATTACTGAGTCTCAACTCTCCGCTTGGACGGATAATGAGATCAGGGTCAGGCATATAGTGTGTATAAAGATTATTTTGAATATGTTCCTCGGTGATGTCATCGGGGGAAAGCTCACCGCATTTAACCTTGTCTGCCAAGGTTTTGACAGCGTTTACTATATCTTCCCTTCCGCCGTAATTGATTGCAATATTCATGGTAATCTTGCTGTTATGCTTTGTAGCATTTTCTACTATATCTATTTTCTCCAGAATTTCCTGAGACAAACCCTCTCTTTTGCCAATAATACGAATTCTTATATCCTCGCCTCCGAGAAGCCTTTCGTAATCGTCAAGGTACATGACCATAAGCTTCATAAGAGATTCTACCTCTTTGGTAGGTCTTTTCCAGTTTTCTGTAGAAAAAGCATAGTATGTAATATACCGTATGCCGATATCACCGGCAAAACGGGTGATTTTCTCAAGGGTTTTTGCACCCTGACTGTGACCCGCACTGCGGGGAAGTCCTCTCTTCTTTGCCCATCTGCCGTTACCGTCCATAATAATTCCTATGTGTGTGGGCAGATTGTTATAATCAACGAGGACATCGTCTTTTTTTGTTTTTCCAAAAAACATTTAATCACCTAAAAAATAATTTTGTGTAAAATCGCACAAATTTCCAAGCGTTGTATAAAACAACGCTTGGAAGCTATTGGTCAAACTTCAAGAATTTCTTTTTCCTTAGAAGCAATTATTGAATCTATATCTTTAATATAGTTGTCGGTGAGCTTTTGAATGTCTTTTTCAAGATTCTTTACATCATCTTCTGTAATTTCACCGTTTTTCTTCTGTACCTTTGCATCTTCCATTGCATCTCTTCTTATAGAACGGATTGCAACCTTAGAGTCCTCACCTTTTTTGCGGATTCCCTTAACAAGCTCTTTTCTTCTTTCTTCTGTAAGAGGCGGGAAATTAAGTCTTACGGCTTTTCCGTCATTGTTGGGAGTGATGCCTATATCTGACTTAAGAATTGCCTTTTCTATCTCGCCGAGAATGCTTGCATCCCAGGGCTGAATAAGTATGCTTCTTGCATCGGGAACGCTTACACTTGCAATCTGTGTGAGCGGTGACTGTGCACCGTAATATTCCACTGTAACCTTATCTAATATTGCAGGATTTGCTCTTCCTGCACGGACTGCCTTCATTTCTGCTTCAAGTACAGAAATAGTTTTTTTCATCTTATCTTCAAATATGTTGAGATTACCTGCCATTTTATATCCTCCTTTTAATCATTGGAAACCAATGTACCTATTTCTTCACCATTAAGAACTCTGATAATATTCTGCGGGTCATCAAGACCGAATACTCTTATCGGAATATCGTTATCCATACAAAGCGAGGTAGCTGTAGAATCCATTACACCCAAGCCTCTGTTAAGAACCTCTTTGTACGAAAGAGAATCAAACTTAACTGCGTCGGGATTAAGATTAGGATCACTGTCATAAACAGCATCTACCTTTTTTGCAAGAAGAATGATATCTGCATCTATCTCTGCTGCACGAAGTGCGGCAGTAGTGTCTGTAGAAAAGAACGGATTACCTGTTCCGCAGCCAAATATAACAATTCTGCCTTTTTCAAGGTGTCTTGCTGCCTTTCCGCGAATATAGGGTTCTGCTATCTGACGCATTTCTATTGCAGTTTGTACTCTTGTGGGAACACCTCTTTGTTCAAGGGCATCCTGAAGTGCCAGAGAATTGATAACAGTTGCAAGCATACCCATATGGTCTGCTCTTGTTCTGTCCATTTGCTGACTGCTTCTGCCTCTCCAGAAGTTGCCTCCGCCTACAACAATTGCAATTTCTACACCAAGCTCAAGCGCTTCCTTGACTTTGTCGGTAATTCTGCCGATTGTCTCTTCACAAAGGCCGAAGTGCTTGTCACCTGCAAGAGCTTCTCCGCTCAATTTCAAAAGAACTCTTTTGTATTTAGGCATTTTTTTATCCTCCGATAATTTATTTAGATTTTAAAGTTCATAATACACTATAGTGATTATAACATAGCACGCTGTCAATTGCAAGGCATTTTTTTACAACATACTTATCAAAAAATAAAATCCGTATTCAATGTTATATGTAATTTATTGGAAAATTATTCTAAACATTAAAAAAGACATTTTTCAAATTTCGAAAAATATCTTTTTTGGAAGAA
>JAZREC010000041.1:0-2566 GCA_045660605.1 Clostridia bacterium | reverse complement strand
GTTGTTAATAAGATAGACCGTCCCAATGCAAGACCGTATGAGGTTGTAGATGAGGTTCTGGAGCTTTTCCTTGAGCTCGAAGCGACAGATGACCAGTTTAATTCACCTGTTGTATATGCATCGGGAAGAAGCGGATATGCTACACTCGACCCCGAAGCTCAGGGAACGGATATGAAACCGCTTCTGGATATGATTGTAAATCATGTTCCTGCACCCGAAGGAGACCCCGACGGTTCTCTTCAGCTTCTTATATCCAATATAGATTATGATGATTACGTGGGTACTATGGCTGTAGGCAGAGTAGAGAGAGGAACTGTAAAGGTCGGTCAGAATGCCATAATATGCAAAAAAGACGGCTCTACAGAAAATATCCGTCTTACAAAGATGTTTATGTATGAGGGTCTCAAGCGAGTTGATACGCAAAGTGCAACCATAGGAGATATTGTTCTTATGGCAGGTGTTGCCGATGTTAAAATCGGTGAAACAATATGCGATGTCGATGCTCCCGATCCGCTTCCGTTTATAGATATAGATGAGCCGACCATATCAATGACATTCAGCGTCAATGATTCGCCCTTTGCAGGAAGAGAGGGAGATTATGTAACAAGCAGACATTTAAGAGACAGGCTTTTCCGAGAGATGATGACAAATGTAAGTCTCAAGGTAGAAGAGACTGATTCATCCGAAGCATTCAAGGTTTCGGGAAGAGGTGAGCTTCACCTTTCCATACTTGTAGAAACCATGAGAAGACAGGGATATGAATTTCAGGTATCAAAGCCCGAGGTTATCAATAAGATAGAAAACGGCATTGTTATGGAGCCTATGGAGCTTCTTATAGTTGATGTTCCCGAGGAATTTGTCGGTTCTGTTATACAGACCCTTGCTGAGCGAAAGGGACAGATGCTCAATATGACAGCAGGTGCAACAGGATATACAAGACTTGAGTTCAATATACCGTCCCGAAGTCTTATTGGATACCGTTCACAGCTTATGACGGATACAAGAGGAAACGGTATAATGAACCATATCCTCAATGGATACGAGGAATATAAGGGCGATATTCCCATGCGTTCAAGGGGTTCATTGGTTGCTTTTGAGGATGGAGAATCCATCACCTACGGACTTTTCAATGCACAGGAGAGAGGCTCACTATTTATCGGACCAGGTGTAGAGGTTTATCAGGGCATGGTTGTCGGAGAGAACTTAAGAACGGGCGATATAGATGTCAATGTCTGCAAGAAAAAGCATATTACCAACACCCGTGCCTCAGGCTCAGACGATGCACTCAGACTTGTACCTCCCGTGATAATGTCTCTTGAAAATTGTATTGAATTTCTGGCAGATGATGAGCTTTTGGAAATAACCCCCAAGAGCCTAAGAATACGAAAGAAGATACTGGATAAGACCCTCAGGGCAAAGGCAAAAGCACGCCAGTAAAGGACTGATATAACTTGGTTGATTTTGGAAACAGATGGAATACTGTGCTTGACGGTGAATTTGATAAGCCGTATTACAGACAGCTGAGAGAGTTTCTTAAAAGTGAATACAGTACACGGACAATATATCCGCCAATGCATGATATATTTAATGCACTGAGGTATACAGATTATGATGATGTAAAGGTTGTAATACTCGGTCAGGACCCCTATCATGGCGAGGGCGAGGCACATGGGTTGGCTTTTTCGGTTAGAGAGGGTATAGATATACCGCCGTCGCTTAAAAATATTTACAAAGAGCTACACGACTCACTGGGATGCTATATACCAAATAACGGATATTTGCTCAAATGGGCAAAACAAGGGGTACTTCTTCTCAATTCTTCTCTTACTGTCCGTAAGGATATGGCAAATTCCCATAGAGGAAAAGGGTGGGAAATCTTTACCGATGAGGTTATAAAGAAGCTTAACCAAAGGCAAAAGAGTGTAATATTTATGCTTTGGGGTAATAACGCTAAGGAAAAAATACAGTATATAGATACATCAAGACACCATGTGTTGACAAGTGTCCATCCAAGTCCGCTTTCTGCATCCAGAGGTTTTTTCGGATGCAACCATTTTGGAAAAGCAAATGATATTCTAACATCTATGGGCGAAGAAGCTATTGACTGGCAGATAGAAAATATATAAATATAGCGTGAATGTCAAACTTGACATTCACGCTGTTTTTATAAGTGACTGTTTATTATTGAACTTAAGTTTTCCAAAGCAATTCCTGTACCTTTTGCAACGCAGGAAACAGCATCTTCGGCTACTCTTACGGGAATACCAGTATTTTTTGATACCAGCTTGTCCAGTCCTGAGAGCAGACAGCCTCCGCCGGTAAAGAGAATTCCGTTTTTCATAATATCACCCAAAAGCTCAGGCGGAACTCTTTCGAGGACACCTCTTACACCTGCTACAATATCGTTTGCAGGCTCTTTGAGAGCCTCCATCATTTCCATGGATGAGACGCTTACAGATGACGGAAGACCTGTTTTTAAGTTTCTTCCCTTGACATCCATTCTTGTTATTTCTTCTGTTTCATAGCAGCATCCGATAGTTTTCTTTACATTTTCTGCCATTGATTC
>JAZREC010000040.1:0-2908 GCA_045660605.1 Clostridia bacterium | reverse complement strand
TGACAAGCTTGTCTTCCTAAGACCGCTTGGCCTTCCGACTTAACAAAGACCTGCGAAAAACCGCAGGTCTTTGTTTTGTGCTATTTAGTTTGCACAATATCCTGTTACATAATAACCAAGATTAAATCTTCTGTCTAATCTTCCGAATGATGCACACACTGCAATATCGGATTCCAGCTCCAATGAATACTGACCAAACGGAATCTGGAAGTTTTCCTCTGCAAACGGACGGTCAAGCATTACGCATATTACCCTCTCAGCAGGAACGGTAAGATGAAGTCCTTTTACAGGAGGCTTATCGTTGAAGTAGAGGTTTACAAGGATGTGAGCATCCTCGGTGTGTTTGTTTGTTATCATAAGCGCCTCGTGACCGGGGAGACTCATATCGTCACCGTTTCCGGGAAGGTCACCATCTACAAACATATAGTTTTTGTATCCTAATTCTGACATGGTTATTTCCTTTCTTATAGATCTTTCATAAAGTAGTCACACATTTTGGGAGAGAGCGGACGGCATCCGTTTTCTGTAATTTCAAAGCCTGTCTCAATTCTTCCGCCGTGAAGGTCTGGATGTCCAAAGAAGCTTACATCTACCATAACTGTCATACCGGGAACCAAAACAAAGTCGCCGTTAGGACCAAAGAAGGGAGATTCAGCCTCCATAAGACCGATAGAATGAGCAAATGGACAAACTATGTAATCAGAAAGTCCGTGCTTTTCATAATAGAGTCTTCCGGGAACATCAATTTCACGGCCGCTCATACCGGGCTTAAGCATTTCCCTTGTAAGTCTGAATGTCTCACGCATGTGGTTTAATAAATCCTTCTGCTTCTGTGTATAAACACCGTTTACGGGAATGGTATCACCAAATGTTCCTGCATATCCGTTAAATCTCGGAGCAATACCAATCATAACAAGCTCTCCGCTTTCCATAACCTTGTTTGTTGCTGTGGGAACAACAGCCTTAGCGCGTTCGCCGGAACCTACGATTGTTGAATATGCAAAGCTTGTAGCGCCGTTAGTACGGCAGTATGCTTCACCTGCTGCTGCAACCTGGAATTCATAGTTTCCGGGTTTTATCTGCTCCATCATTAAATCGCGTGCAACATCGCAAAGCTCAGTAGCTTTTACAATCTGCTCTACTTCCCATGGAGATTTATATGCACGAAGAGTTTCATACTCATCGGTAATATCAACCATTTCAACACCTGCAAAGCCTTCCATAAAGTCGCAGTAAACCTGATGGGGAATAGTGGTTGTTCCTACGAAACCAATGCGCTTGAGAATTGTTCCCTCACTCTTTAATTCCTCATTGAGCTGAGCAAAGTTAATAATAGTAGCATTGGGGTATTCTTCGTCGGGAACCATAAATACAGGGAAGCAACGAACCTTTGTGATTGCTGAATTCATTTTTGCAAATGGTTCTGATTCGGGTCCGCCCAAAAGGATAGGTTCGCCCTGAGCAGGAATTAAAACCGAACCCTTTTCAAACTGACCGCACCAACCTGTTAAATACCAGCCGTTTGCAACATTTAACTCATCAAAGTAAATGAGTGCTGCATCAAGGTTTTTTGCCTGTAAGATTTTTCTTACTTCTGCAATTCTTTTTTCTGTTTCTGTCATGTTGTAGTAAGCCATAACATTCTCTCTCCTTATATAAAATTATCTTCGAGCGGAAACATTGGTCTGCGGATATTTTTCATATTCATATCCTGCAGTCGTTCGCATGAGCTTCCCGGTGTAAATGCAAGAATTGCACGCGGTGCAACACTTGCAAGTTCGGGAAACAGATATCCGAGCTTTACTATTACCGCTTTGAATTTTTTGTAATCTAAGTTTATTGACTCAAATATATCAGGTCTGCACATGGCAGCTCTGTTTTTGGTTATAACCACAGTAAACTTACCGCAATCAAGAGTTGCCGACGGTCCTTCGTTTCCGCCTGTATAGGACAATATATCGCCCCGATGAATAAGCTTACCGCAAATCTCAGAGGATTCGCTGTTTTTGTCAAGGCTTCCGCCCACTGTCAGGGTTAATGTATCATTTAGGTTTGCCTCGTAGCACTTGCTTACGGCATCGGAATCGCAAATACCTGCAATGAGTACATTTTCTGCTCCAAGCTTTTTTACTATATTTAACATATATGCATTGTCGCCCGATGCTCCTGCAGTTGTATTGTCGCCCGAGTCGGAAATGAATACCTGTTTATCTGAATTCATAGCCATAAGAACTGCGTCTTCGGGTTCTGCAGTTTCTACCTCAAACTTAAAGTCGTGGCGTATTTCATAGAATTTCTGTGCCAGAATATCTGCACATTCTTTTGCTTTATTTGTATCGGATTCATGGGTTACAACAAAATTCGGACCCATGTAAGGCTCGTCTATCCAAGGCTGACCGTTAAATACCTGAACACTCAGCATACCCGGAATTTCATTTTCAAGCTTTTGGGCAAGCTCCATTACACTTTTAAGAGGTTGCTGTGCTGTTTGAACCGCATCACCGCATATGACAACATTTGCCCTTGAAATTTGCGGTTTTGGCAAAATGTTATTTTCAATACAATAAATAAGATTTTTAGCTGCTCTTATCTGTGTAGCTTTATGGTCGCAGTGAGGAGCAGTACGAAAGCCTGTTATACAATTTGCCATTGTAACCATTTCGTCTGTGTTATCTGCGTGAAAATCCAATGCAACAGATATAGGAATTTTGTTGCCGACTTTTTCACGAATCATTTTGAGAAGGTAAGCATCGCCCGAGCCGATTTCTTCTACATATAGTGCACCGTGCAGATAAAGCCATATACCGTCAATGTCTGATGCAGGAATGGCATCTGTAAGCTCATTTGCAAGTCTCAGGAAGTCCTCCTTTATAACTGCACCGCCGGGAAGTGCATGTGCATAAATAGT
>JAZREC010000039.1:0-3420 GCA_045660605.1 Clostridia bacterium | reverse complement strand
TCTTTTCTTTACTTTTCTTTGTGTCAAAATTCTTGGAATTTTCATCATTTTTCTTGGAATTTTCATTGTTTTTCTCGGAAATATCATTAAATTGGATAACTTTAATAAAAGGTTGCGTTTCTGCATCGGATAACAACCAATATTTTTCTTCAACTTCAAGCGGAGTTTTTATTGCTCTCCCTTTGTTTATCTCTTGAAAAGTTGTTTGTATTCGGTGGGAAGTGAGAACCTTGTCCGATGTAAAAAGTGTGTCGTCAAGCAGTGACCGTTTACACAAGAAGTTCATTATCTGCCCTATTTTATCATGACTCATATTAAGATCCTGAGCTACAATATACTCAAAATCATCATCAATTTTTAAATAATATCCGGCTTCGTAGATTTCGCATAATAAGTATAGATACAATATAACTCCATCCGTGCCGTACTTTCCGAGTAAAATTCTTGTCTTCCTGTTTTTGAAAAAATCGACATCCAAAGAAAAGTAAAATGCACCTTTTCTTCTTGCCATATTTTTACCTCATAATCGCTTTCTTTAATGCCTCAAACTCTTCTTTGTCAAGAGTAATCCCCTTGAGCATTTTTACATCCGAATCACCTGAATGTTGCCATAGCCTTAAATCATATTTCGGCTCTGCACCGTCAAATGATATCAAATTAAGTTCTTTTGCAAATGTTGCTGATTTACATTCTGTTTTGCCTAATGTGGCAATGTGCTCTACAATTTTGTAATTAAACTCCTTCATTGTTTACCTCCTATAAACCCAGCTTGTCAACAAGGTATTTATCAAGTTTAATTCCGTATATGTGGTATTTATCAAAAAATCCCTTCTCGTCATCGTGTGCAATATGGTGACACTTCCTGCAAAGAGCTATTGCATATCGCCCTACATTGTCAATTTTCCGTCTGTTAAAGCCCATACCCACTCTTGAGCCTTCGCAATGATGTATTTCTGCCTTTTTATTGCATACGGCACACTTGCGGTTTGCAAGGCAGGAATAAAGATATCGGCTTATATCATCCGTATTATTCAGAAGTGTATCTCTGGTCCCGATATTGTTCTCAAAGCAGAAGTCAATGAGGTAGGATATAAAGTCCCTTGCAGTACTTACCGAGCAATCCGAAAGGCTAAAATCCTCACCGCCATACCTTGCAATAAAGAAGCACTTCTGCAGTTCCTTTTCGTACTCGGGAATATTCCCCGTGAATTCTGCAATGTCCCCGATTATTGCGTATGCTTTCATGCGTTGCCATGCATTGATACGTCTGCCGTCATCATACCTCACAAGACACTTTGAAATATTTTGTTTTTCTATCAGCCAAGGGTTAACCGGGGCAACGATAATTGCCATATTGTCCTTGACCTTGTGTATTGTTCCTACCGCTTCCACAACTTAACCCCCTTCACATCAATTTAACAACCGTATCCTTCCATACTTTCCATGTTATGCAACAGTTCGCACCGTACCAATCAAGTGCCGATGTGGGATACTCCGGTGCAAGCAATTTAATCTGCATTTTACTTATGGGCTTGTCCGCTTTAATCGGCTTGCCTATATGTTTAATTGCCTGTTCCATACACCTATTGAAATCACCGCTAAAATTCAATTCTAACAAGCTTTTGTCTCCGACAAACAACCGATATGCTTCGTCCTTATTTACGAGAATACAGTCGGCATTTTCACCACAAGCCACGGTAACTATTCCGTAGTCAGCATCGTTGACAGTTTCAAATCCATCGGGAAGGTGATACGGTGTATACACTTCCTCATATTGACCTGCAATCTGTGCTGTAAATCTTTCGCCCGAAGCTCTTTTTTTGAAGAAATCATCCTCGGTGAGCTTTCTTCCTCTCGGATTCTTAACTGCTCCCTCAAGATTTACATCGGTTTCAACGCCTTCGGGATATAAATCCACATTTCCGCCAAAATCCATTACAAGACAATTCACCTTGTTCGGTGCCGTCCTCAAAACTCTTCCGACCTTCTGAACCCATTGACCATGTGTTCCATTGGTATCAAAGTCCACAAGATTTGCAAGCTGAGGATAGTCATATCCTTCCGTACATATGTCAACATTGATAAGCTCATCACAATCGCCGTTTTCAAAGCTGTCAAGAACATTCTTTCTTGTAACCTCATCAAGTCCTAATGCAAGGTAAGCAGGATTTCTGCCCTTTTCCTTGAGGATGTCAAATATCATCTCACAGAACTCATGCGAGGGAGCAAAAATTACCGTCTTCCCGGGCAATTTGTTTTTAAGGTAATCATCACACAGCTTGGATATTACCGCCCTGCCCTCAATGTCATTTTGAATGTATTTACCAAGGTGACCTTTTTCCACCTTGTCGCCCGTTGTAAATACAGGAGACAAGTCCAGGAATGTAGGCTTAACAAGGTAATGACTGTCTATAAGGAACTTTGTGGTTATCTGAAAGTAGTTGTCCCAAAGGTGAACAAGCGGAAGCTCGTCACCTCTGTTTGGTGTAGCTGTCACACCGAGAACTGCCGTATCGGGATTTCCTATGGTGTTCCATTCTATAATCTTCTCATAGGTAGAAGCGGCTGCATGATGTGCTTCATCAATTACTATGAGGTCAAAATAACAATTTGACTTTTCAAACTGCGGTAATAGGTTAACAACCGTCTGGACCATACCAAAGTGCACAAACCCCCTAAGGCTTTTCTTCGCCTGCGTAATTTCCGATGTTGGTATCTCGGGGCATACAAGGGAGAATTTACCATGGTTCTGTCCGTGTATCTCTGTTCTATGCACAAGTACAAGTACATGAGGATATCTTCCCTTTGTAGCACGGAAGCCCTTGCAGAACTTACCGATTGCCGAAGCCATCATAATTGTCTTGCCTGCTCCCGTACCTGCAACTATAAGGGAGTTACCTCTGTCTGCAATCATGCCGACCGCATGACTTACAGCCTCATTCTGATACGGTCTTAGCTTCATTTTCGTAATCCTCCGGCACTTTTATAAGAAATCGTCCTATCTTATCAAACTTTGCAGTAATTCCGTTACCGCCGTTAAATTTGCAAACATTGTTTTCCTTGGCAATATCAACTATCCTCTGCATTTCCTCACGAAGCTCATTGTCGCACCTCTCGCTGTTATCTCTCAGCTTAGCAAAGCGGGACAAATCATAGTCCGCTACCGCATCGGGATTATATGCGCTGTTAAGGTGTATGCTCCTTATTATGTTCTGCTTACTGTCGCTCGAAATATATGCAGTAGGCTCTTTTTTGTTCTTTACATCATCGAAAAATCTGTCAAGGCATACTTTTATCAGCTGTCCCAAATGTTCATTACTGCGGAAGTATATATTCTTAACCATCATATGTTCATCAAGATATTTGTATCTTGTAGGCTTAGACATCTGACAAATCTTACCCCGTATAAACGGAGTGTCT
>JAZREC010000038.1:0-3243 GCA_045660605.1 Clostridia bacterium | reverse complement strand
TCAGGCGGTGGTAAAGAGGTTACTATATATGTTACAAATCCTCATGGACAATTGGCTTATATTAATCAAAAAACAATAAACCCTGATGGTTCATATTGCTTTGAATTTTCTCTTGCAAATGATGCAACAGATGGTTCATATACTGCCATGATTGGCGGTACAGCTATTTCATCTCCTCGTGTAATTGTTTTTGATTACTGCACGCAGACAACTCCTGAGCAGGATGATATAATTGACCCCAATTTAACAAATGCAGAAAAGATACTTAATGAATTGTTTTTTGACTCGGATATAACTGTTTCACTTTCCAGTTATATACCTAAAATAAGCGGAAATATAAAATGCGAACACGGTACAACAATTGATATAGATATTGTAAACACAACAGACAATACTGTCATAGCGGACAGGACAATAGTGTATAGTGATTTACCCGAGCAGATTGATTATACACTTCCAAGTCTTGTAAGTGCTAAAGACTACAAACTTACAGTAACAGCATACAACAATGCAGGCACTTTGGCTAAGGTAGAAGTTGATATAGATACATCTCTTATACTTTTGACTGTAGATGGTATGGTTGATGTTGCAAATGGTGTTCACCTTGACGGAAGCTTTAAGTCTCAAAACACAGAACTTATAGATAAGGAAGTATATGTCGGAGCGGACAGAACATTATCCTTTACAATCCCCAATTTAATATCAAACGCATCGTGTAATCTTAAGCTAAAGGGATATTGGAGTTATACAGAGGATGATGTAACTGAGATTGTATCTACTAAAAATTCTCAGCTTTACAATGCATTAAAGACAGCACGCCCAACTCTTGACAACGATTCGGACGGAATAATAACCAATGCTGAGCTTTCTTCTGTTACAGGAATACTGGATTTAAGTAATAGTAATATAGAAAGCCTGAGAGGACTTAATAATTGCAAAAATATTACAGGTATTATAGTTCGTGGTAATAAGCTGACATCATTAAGACCGTTATCATCTCTTAACAAACTTGTATATGTTGATGCAAGAAATAATCAGATAACCAATATAAGTACAATGCCAAAAAGCCTTAGATATCTCGATGTAGATTATAACAACCTTGCAGGGCTTCATGGACTAAAAAAGGCAGAGAACATTGAATACTTGTCCGTAGCACACAACAATTTATCAACAATCTATGGCATCGGCGACAAGAAGAAACTGAGGTATCTAAATCTTAACGATAATAATATAGCAGATGTTTCGTTGTTATCGGGCTTAGAAAAGCTTGTTCACGCTGACCTTAGAAATAATGATATAACCAAATCTGTGTCAACAGAAAATCTTAAACATATTCACTATCTTGATTACAGTAAGGAGACTGACTAATGTTGAAAAAAATAATATTTATTCTATGTATATTTGCCTGCCTTTCATCGACCGCCTTGGGTGCAGAAACAGCGGTTGTAAATAATCCAGCATCTTCTGCCCAAATGACAGAAAAGAATGCAGAGCAAAAAAACAAGTCAAAAAAAGAATTAAAGGAAAAGATTAAGAAAAATAATAGCAAAAAGACAAAACTTAAGAAAGCAAAGGAATTTAAAAGTATAACTGAATGTAACAGCAGAGCGGCACGAAATAATTTGGCTTCATATGTACATCTTACAAGCCGTAATGATTTTTCTGACAAACACTTGGAAATAATTAATCGTGTATTAGAAAAAGGTACAACAGTGCAAACACTCTCCGAGGTGTATGAATTCTGGCTTACCACAGATGAAGACTTTGCAATCATTGAGCAGATTTGCGACATGGAGGCTTCATATTTTAGCGAGTATTGGTATGAAAATGCGTTTAATAAACTTACAGCAAATATTCACGGCGAGCTTACGGGTAGCGAAATACTGGAATATCAAAGCAAGGGGATAACCGCAGAAGACATTCTTACAGCAAATGTTATGTGCCGTAAGAAAGGGCAGAATATTAAGGCGATATTAGATATGCACCTTTCGGGAACAACACTAGAGATGCAGGCAGAGAGCTTATACGGTGAAAAACCTGAGAAGGATGATAATGCAACACTTAAGGATGCAGTATCAAAGCTTGCCAAATCAACCAAAGCTAAGAGAGAGGGAATAGAGCTATACGATAGCGAAGAATTCGTAGATATTATAAATGAGTTAGTATCCGAGGAAACCGAAACTCTAACGCTTAGTGACAATGTATTTACACCAACAGATGACTATACTGCTTTGAAAAACAGCGAATATCCTTTAGGTGTACAAAAAGCACTCATAAAGAAAGGCTTTACCCCTCAGGAGATAGAGCTGTCATCTAAGCTTCTTGAAAATAATTTTTTTAGTGCTGCCAAGAAAGCAAGGGAGATGTTGAAAAATGAAGAATAAAATTTTTGGAAGTCTAATACTTTCTCTTGTTCTATGCCTGTCTGCAATAGGTGTATACGCGTCTACCTCGGATGCACTTAATAATTTGTATTATCTAAAAGCCTACGGAAATCAATTTCCAAATTTTAATTCACCATATAATATAGTAGAGGGCGAAGGAGTGGTTAATGAATCAACAGGTGTTCTGTGTACTAATGTGGTGGATTACAGAATAGAAGGTAAAAATGACTTTGATATTCCAATTACACGCAGTATGGATCCATTGCGTACTATAGGTGATATATATCATGTCGAATCTATAAATAAAAAAGATACTAGGTTGTACTATTATTCTGATTATATTTGTAGTACTGGTGGTCAAACTGTAAGTGCAAAATTTAATAATGACCAGGAAATATATGACGCTGACCCATCGTTTGAGGGAAAACCTTATGATGCTTCTGGTGAAGATAATTGGTATAAAGATTTACAACAGGAAGACACAGGAATATTTTACACATTAGTAGAACCATCACAAAAAGCAAATGTTGCGTACGAAAAATCATATTACAAAAAATTTGTAGATTCAACTGGGGTTGGCAGAGCTTTTGTGTTAATTAACGGTGGAATGAAAATTTCAAAGCCCAGCATAACACGTTATGATACAATAAATTATGGTGATGGAAGGGAAGTATATATATTATTTCAGGATTTACAAGCACAGACATACGCATTATGTTTAGATTTTGACACATACGATAATCCTGATAGATTTATAGGAACGTACACACCTGATGGGGTCGTATATTCTAAATACAAGGCTGTTTTCGTTAACAAAATGGATGTTACAGAAACCGCAACACATTCGAAAGGATTTGAA
>JAZREC010000037.1:0-10637 GCA_045660605.1 Clostridia bacterium | reverse complement strand
CGGGTATGGCAAGCTGAGACTTAATATTTTCGGAAACGGATTTCTCCTGCTCACCCTCCGCATCAAACGGAACTCTCTTTAATATATGGATACCGTAGCTTGTTTCTACTAGACCGCTAATTTCATTTTCACTAAGTGCAAATGCAGCTTCCTCAAATTCGGGAACCATCTCGCCCGTTGTAAACACATATCCATCGGGTGCAGTCTGAAGACCCGGGTCCTTGCTCTCCGAGTTCATAAGCTCGTCAAAGTCTGCTCCGCCCCTTAATGCAGAAAGGATTTCCTCTGCCTTTTTCTTGGCTTCCTTTACCTTATCTTCGGAAAGAGGCTGGTTTGTCTGTGTATCTACAGTGGGGATAAGTATATGCTTTGCCTTGACATAATCTGTTTTCATTTTGTCATTAACATCGGAATCCTTGATTACAATTTCCTCACGCTTTATAAGCTCGGGAATAAGATGCTGTATCATAAAGCCTTCCTGGTAATAACGCTCAAGCTCCTCTACGGAAATACCTATATAATCAAACTGAGAAATAGATACCTTATCCTGTCTTAATGCCGACATCTGATTGGTTATTGAAGATTTTTCGTCGGCTGTAAGCTCAAGACCGTAATCAAGTGCCTTTTGATTGGCAATGGCATCGTTTATAAGGCTTGTGAGGGCTGATTCCTTTGCCATCTCCAAAATGGTCTTTCCGTCAACCTCATGTGTCCAGAAGTCATCGGGAATATTAGCTGTCTCCTGAAAGCCGGATGCTTTGAGAAGCTCATCCTGTGCGTTGTAGAAATAGAGATTAAATCTCTCTAGGTTATAATCCACTCCGCCTACTGTAGCTACAGTTTCTGATTTTTTGGTTGTTTTGTTTTCTTCTACCTTGCTTACAAGACCGCATCCTGCCAAAAGAGCAATCACGCAAATCAGGGAGATAATTTTAATAAATTTTTTCATAGCTATACCTCCTTGTATATCTAGATTATACCATATGTGCAAGCCTTAAACGGCTTGCTTCCTTAAATGGTTCAATAAATACATCGGAAGAAAAGCTGAAAGCTTTTCAACATTAATTGTATTTATTATAACCTATATCTGCTCCTCATGTATTGTGTTTTTAAGTCTTTGTAATATAATCTTAATATTACCGAGTATATCTTTGTCATATTTGTAGCTTAAATATGAAGTATTGCCCGAAGAGAACATCATTTTGCCCCGATATCCGTCCATTATATCCACGATTGCCTTTGTGCTCACAACGCGGTCAAATGTAAATACCGCCATATCGTCCTTTATTGATATATCCGAAATATACATCTCCGAAGCATATGATCTGATAAGTGCAATTGTCATAAGGTTGTGCACAGAATCGGGAACATCGCCGTAGCGGTCTATATATTCCTCCTCTACCGTCTCTATATCCTCGGGAGAGGTTACGGAAGCAATCTTTCGGTACATTTCTATTCTCTGCTTTTCGTCCGGTACAGAGCTTTCGGGAATATAGGCACTTACCTTAAGGTCAATTGAGGTTTCGGACTTCTCTTCGCATACCTCGCCCTTGAGCTCCTTGACAGCCTGTTCCATGAGCAGACAATACATATCGTAACCGACAAGGTTCATATTTCCGTGTTGCTCCTTGCCCAAAATGTTACCCGCACCTCGTATCTCAAGGTCTCTGAGAGCGATTTTGAAGCCTGAGCCGAATTCCGTAAACTCCCTTATTGCCTGAAGTCTTTTTTGAGCAACCTTATCGAGTACCTTTCCCTCATGGTAGGTAAAGTATGCATAGGAAAGTCTGTTGGAACGGCCTACTCTTCCCTTTAGCTGATAAAGCTGAGAAAGCCCGAGACAGTCTGCATTTTCGAGAATTATAGTATTGACATTGGGCACATCAAGTCCCGTTTCGATGATAGTTGTGCAAACAAGCACATCTATCTCTCCGTCTATAAGGTCAAGCATAATATTTTCAAGCTGGGTTTCGCTCATTTTGCCGTGTGCCACGCTTATTCTCGCCTCGGGAACAAGCTCTCTTATCTTAAATGCCACTCTTTCTATGCTTTCCACCCTGTTGTAAAGGTAATAGACCTGTCCTCCGCGCGCAAGCTCCCTCTGTATTGCATTCTGTACGACAATGGGGTTATACTCCATTACAAAGGTCTGTACGGGTGCTCTGTCATTTGGGGGCGATGCAAGAACGCTCAAATCCCTTATGCCCATCATCGCCATGTTGAGTGTTCGGGGTATGGGTGTAGCGCTGAGGGTCAGGACATTTACATTCTTTTTGATTTCCTTTAGTTTTTCCTTATGACCTACTCCGAAACGCTGTTCCTCGTCTATTATAAGAAGTCCCAAAGACTTAAACTCAACATCTTTTTGGAGTATTCGGTGAGTGCCTATTACTACATCTATCTCGCCTGTTTTGAGCTTTGCGATGATTTCTTCCTGTTGCTTTTTGGTTCGGAAACGGCTGAGCATTTCTACATTTATGCAGTATTCCTTCATTCTGGAAAGGAAGGTATTAAAATGCTGAGAGGCAAGTATTGTAGTGGGAACAAGATATGCAACCTGCATACCGTCCATAACGGTCTTGAATGCGGCTCTGAGTGCAACCTCTGTCTTGCCGTAGCCCACATCTCCGCAGAGAAGTCTGTCCATACACTTGCCCTGCTCCATATCCGCCTTGACCTCGGCAATACATCTGAGCTGGTCGGGAGTTTCGTCATAGAGGAAGTCTCCCTCAAACTGCTTTTGCCAATCGGTATCCTGAGGGAAGGTATGTCCTTTGATACGGCTTCTCTCTGCATAGAGCTTTATCATATCCTTGGCAAGAGTTGCAACGCTCTCCTTAACCCTTGATACCGTCTTTTGCCACATATTACCGCCAAGGCTGTTAAGCTTAACGGTTTTTTCCTCTGTGGATGAATACTTATACAGCATGTCAAGCTGTTCGACGGGAACATACAGGCAGTCTGTGCCCTTGTATTTAAGCTTGATATAGTCTCTTACAACACCCTGAACATCAAGCTGTTTTATACCCTCGTATTTGCCGACGCCGTGTGTTCTGTGAACAACATAGTCACCTGGGGATATCTCGGCAAAGCTCCTGATGGTATCTCTGCTCTCCTTGGGGGATTTTGAACGGGGCTGTCTTCGGGGCGTGTTTTCGCCATCGGTTACGAGAACCGTCTTTATTGACGGGTACTCAAAGCCTCTGTCAAGAGTGCCTTTTATGATAAATACTTCTCCAAAATCGGGCGTACGGGAAAAGTCCGTCACATGAGATGCACTTATATCTCTTTGCGAAAGAAGTTCAATAAGATTTTTTATTTTTGTATCGGTGCTGAGCAGTACCAGAATTCTGTATGAATTCTTCTTCCAGAACACTATATCGTCAACAAGGTAATCTGCACTGTCCGTATATGCCCTGAGAGTTTTTGCAGTAAACGAAACAATCTCCTTTGGCTTGATATCGGGCGTTGTATGTGAGAGTGCACTCAAGGATATACCCACACACCCTGAACTATGCTGTGCCATATCGGTATATGTGATAAAATATCCCTCACAGCCTCTTGGGAAAAGTCCCTTATCCATAAGCGAGGTTATGATTTCATTCTGCTCCTTGTACCAGACATCGAATTTATTTTTAAGCTCCTTTGGTTCCGAGAGAACGAAAAGAGTATTGCCGTCAAGGTAGTCAAGAAGTGTAGGAACACTCCTATAGAAAAATGGCATATATTTGTCATTGGAATGAAAATAATGACCCGATACAAATCTCTCTGCATCGCGGTTCAGGTTTTCATTACCCATTTTTCTGATTTTTTCTGCAGTATCTAGTGCTTCCCCGCGGGAATATATAAGCTCTCTTGCTGGGCTTATATCTGCAGTTTCCGCCATATCCAGAGACATCTGGGTCTTTGGCGAAAAGGTTCTTATGGAGTCTATATCGTCTCCCCAAAGCTCTATTCGGACGGGGTTTTCTCCGTTTGGCGAAAACACATCGATAATTGAGCCTCTTACAGAAAACTGACCAACGCTCTCTACGGTGCTTACCCTTGAGTAACCCATAAGAACGAGAGATGCAGTAAGCTCTTCCATGTTAATTTGTGAGTTCATGTCAAGATGTATTGTATATCTCTCGTACATGTCTCTAGGAAGTGTATACGAGCACAGTGCAGATACAGTTGTAACTATATATCTTGCATCGGATATTTTAGAGAGTGTGCTGAGTCTTGAAAATTCGCCCTTGCGGTTTGAAACATCTACATCATAGTAAAGATATTCCCTCGGTGCAAAGTATAAAACCTCATCGAGGCAGAGGAACGACAGCTCCTTGGCTATCCTTCCTGCTTCGGTCTCATCGGGTACTACGATAAGGGTTTTGCCCTCGTTTCTTTCCCCCAGAGAATATATAAGGTGGCTTTTCTGACTTCCTGATACGCCCAGACAATGCACATAGCCTGAGCCCTTTTTGACATGAGCTTCTGCTGTGTCGAATTCGCTCATGCCGTCTGTTAAAAACTTGAATGTGTTCATTTTGGTGCTCCGTTATACCTGTTCATAGCTGTGGCAACATCGTGAGCTATAATGGTCTCTATTGCATCACAAACTCTGTTTGCCGTGGGTGTGAGGACTTCTATTTCCTCCTTGGAAAATCTTCCAAGAACGAAGTCCGCAAGGTTCATACGGCTTCTGTCGGGTGCTCCGACTCCCATTCTTATCCTCACAAAGCTGTCGGAACTGAGCTGATATATAATGGATTTTAGTCCGTTGTGACCGCCGTCGCTTCCCTTTGGTCGAATTCGTACAGTACCCAGCTCTATATTGATATCATCACATACTATTATTATATTCTCGGGCGGAATTTTATAGAATGAAGCTATATCCCTTATACTCTCTCCGCTAAGGTTCATATACGTCTGCGGTTTTGCCACAATGACCTTTTGTCCGCCGATTATGCCGTCTCCAAGCAGTGCCTTGTGCTTTAGCTTGGTAAGGCTTATACCCTGCTTATTTGCGAGTAGGTCTATGGTTTCAAAGCCTATATTATGTCTTGTTGCTTCGTACTTTTTCTCGGGGTTGCCGAGACCTGCTATAAGATACATTATTTAATCTCCTTAATTGCGTTTTTGAGGTCTGCTACACTTGATGCCTTCTTAAGAGCCTTTAATATTTTCTTCTCCTCGGGGTAATTTGTCATCATATAGAGCCATATCTCCTTAAGCTTATGAAGTGTATAGGCATCCGAGCGAAGAACATCATAGTAACGCTCAGAGAGAATATGCGTAAACTCAATAAGCTCTTCTGCTTTCAAGGGTTCTCCGCCCCTTATCTCACGGAAAATTGCGGGGTTTGCGATGGCTCCCCTGCCTATCATAACACCCTTTATATCGGGATATTCACCGCATATTCTGTTATAGTCATCTGTTTTAAATATATTTCCGTTGTAGCAAAGAGGATTTTTCGATGTTCGGTAAGCTTTATCAAATGCATCCATACGAACATCGCCCTTATAGTAATCCTGTCGTGTTCTTGGATGAACAATAAGGGAATCAAGCGGAAATTTGTTGTATATCTCCATTAAGGCATCAAATTCGTCCGCATCAAAAAATCCGACCCTCGTTTTTACCGAAACGGCGAGTGAGGTGCTTTCAAAAACACCTTTCAAAAAATCACAGAGTCCATCTGTATTTCTTAAAAATCCTGCACCTCTGTCCTTCTTGACAACCGTACCCGAGGGACAGCCGAGGTTAATATTTACATAGTCATACCCCATAGAGCATATTCTGTCCTCAAAGCGAAAGAAGGCATCGGGGCTGTTTGTAAGCACCTGAACACGAAGATTTACCTTATTTTTCTCGGGTTCTATATCTCTTAAGCATTTAAGAGACAGTTTTTCGTTTTCCACAGGGGTTATAAAGGGTGCATAGTAAGCGTCGCACCCTCCGAAAAACTCCGCGTGCGCATTGCGGTATATGTATCCTGTTATGCCCTCCATGGGTGCGAAATAAAGCTTTTTATCCATATATTAAAGTTCCTTTATTGCAATTATTCGCTGTGTATATCCTAATACAAAAACCATTTTTTGTCAAGGTTGACGATACAAAACATTTGTGATATACTTTGTAAATATTGGGAATACTACAGTGTGTTAGGATGATAATATGAATTCAAAAATATTAAAAGACAGTTTAATACTCGGTTCTGCCCTTTTTTCCATGTTTTTCGGTGCGGGAAACATGATATTTCCGCCGTATCTCGGTCTTGAATGTTCATCGGAGTGGTTTGGTGGATTTCTCGGATACTTTACGGCGCACATTATTCTTGCCATGATTGCAATAGGTGCACAGATACGGACAGGCGGGTTCGAAAGACTTCTTGACCCTCTCGGAAAGCTCCTTAAAGGATTTTTCCTCATTTCTATAATTCTGTGTCTGGGACCCGTTATAACAATACCCAGAACTGCCGCAACAACATTTGAGCTTATACCAAGTGCCGAGGTTATTACAAAGCCTGTTTTTTATCTTATATTCTTTGCTGTGGTTATTCTCCTTACTATCAAGGAATCGGGTGTTGTGGACGCTATCGGCAAATTTCTTACACCGCTTCTGCTTATAGGACTTCTCGTAATTATAGCAACAGGAATAATAAATCCGCTTGGTGAGATATCCGGGTTTCCTAAGGTTTCAAGCCCTGTTGCCTCGGGAATAGAGGCAGGATATCAGTCTATGGATGTGCTTGCCGCAACGATATTCGGCGTTCTCATACTCTCGGGGGCAAAGGACAGAGGACACACCTCCCTTTCCGAGTTAGGAAAGGTTACAATCGGTGCATCGGTATTTTCGGGTCTGGCTCTCTTTGTAATATACATGGGGCTTACCTATGTCGGTGCAACGGTATCGCAAAAGTACAACATGCATATATCAAAAAGCGTGCTTCTTACAAGCATTGTGAGGTCGCTTCTCGGGGGATATGCGGGACAGGTTTTATTTTCTGTTGTGGCATCCCTCGCGTGTCTTTCTACTGCAGTTGCCCTGGTAGGCTCATGTGCACACTTTATCGGCGATATGCTTAAGGGTAAATTAAGCTACAAGGCAATTACAGTAATAATATGTATTGCAAGCGGTTTTATTTCGATGCTCGGTGTAGACTCTCTTATTGTATTTGCCTCGCCTGTTCTTAATATTATTTATCCGCCTGTTCTTTGTGTAATTATCTTAAGCTTTCTAAAAGACGCAATAGGAAGATTTTCGTACATTCTTCCCGCCCTGTCGTCTATGCTTATAAGCATACTTCAGTTAATATTCGGTCACGGGCTTGCTATTCTTAATATTCTGCCGTTATACCGCATAGGTCTCGGCTGGATGCTTCCGTCTGCAGTATGCTTTGCAATTGGTTTCTGTATAGACAAAAAAAGAGCTGTCAAGGATTAAAATCTTTGACAGCTTTATTGTCGTCTTACGCTCTCTTGAAAATAGACTTTTCAAGCATTTCGAACTTTTCTCTCACGGAGGTTTTTTTATCCTCGTCAGAATTTATATATTCTGTCTTTGCGGTGATATCGCTCGATATTCCCGAAAGCTCATTATCTATCTTATTAAGGGTATCTTCGACAGCTTCTCTTACCTCATTTATATACTTCTTTGCGGTTTCAAGCTTCTTAACCTGCTTCTGAACCTTGTCCTCTGCTTCTGTAATCATGTCCTGAGCACGCACATTTGCATCGCTTATGAGAGTGGACGCACACTTCTCCGCATTGATTATTGCGGTGCTTATTACCTGACTCTTTGACCTTATATCCTCGGTCTCAAGAGAAAGCTCGTCGTAGTCCTCCTGAAGCTTCTGCTTTTCCTCAGTAAGTGTCTCCAAAGCTGATTTAAGCTCCGAAAGCTCACTCTTAAGTGCTTCTATACTATCCTTTAGGGATTTATTATCATTGCTCATAGCAGAAATCTTATTTTCCAGTTCTTCTTCCTTTTTGGCAAATTCTGCCTCTCTGGCATCAAGCTCTGCGCTGTGAACAGTATTGAGGTCGCTTATATAGTTACAAACATCCTTTTTGCTGTAACCGAATACTCTTCCTTTGATTTCTGTAAATTCCATATCACACACTCCAATTATCTTATATAATCAACACAATTATACATTTTTCTCTTGTAATTGTCAACTACTTTACTCTGCAAATATATTTTTCGACAAGATGATGAGGTTTATATGAGAGCTTTGCCTTTCTGAGACCCTCTATTCCCATATCTTCCTCACGGTTGATAAACTCATAACCTTTCCATCTGTTTTTTGCAAACTCATTGTTTATGGCGGAATATATACCGTTATAGGTTATATCTGCCTTTTCTATATGAATTACGGCACAATTTTCCGTAAGCTCTTCGCCTACCGAAAACGCACAAATTCTGCCATCAATCTCTATTACTCCTCCGCTTAAGCCAAGTATATCAAAATACTCAAAGGCAGTCCGTATGCTCTGCATCTCGGCTTCGTATGCGAAGCTTCCTTTTGGGCGGTCTTTTGATATAAGCTCCCCTGCAAGAGACAGACACTCGGAAAAGTCGCCTTTTTCCATCGGGCGGTAATTGTAGCTGTACGAAGCCTTAAACTTATTTAAATGGTTTCGCTTTGCATGAAGCTCCTTGCCCGAAAGGTCTGTCAGCTTCTCGGTAAGATACACATAGTCCTCAAAATTTCTGTTTTCTTCTATAACAGTATCGGGATACAGTTCTTTTATCATATGAGCCTGTTCTTTTGACGCATTGGTAATGCGAAGCTCCTGATCCATTGAAAGCGTATAGTCCATAAGCTTATCAATACAAGCCTTGATGTCTCCATCGCCATAGGGGATATAACAATGTACTCTGCCGTCGGGAGAAGTATTCAGTATAACAAGAAATCCGTCTGTAACTCCCCACAGAGTATTATAATAATGGCTCCATATAAAAAGATTGGCAAAGCTGGTTTCTGAATTTTCGAATTTATTTTTTATATATTTTTCAATCTGAGGCTTGCTGTCTATATTAAGCCTGCTCAAATTAAGCATTATTACACCTCTAATTTATTGCTTTTGACATGAAGCCTCTTTGCTCCATACTTGTAAATGTTTCATCATTACATATAATATGGTCTACAACTGCAATGTTTAATTCCTCAAGTACCCGTATCACCTTGTTTGTAATAGACATATCCGCCGCTGACGGATTTGTGCTGTCTCCGGGGTGATTATGTGCAAGGATAATGCCGACAGCATCTCTTGCCATTGCTATTTCCACAATCTTTCTGAGTTCTACAACAGTTGCATTGGAAACTCCCTTGCTTATCTCATGCCACGAAAGTACATTTCTTTCGCTGTCTATACATATTATGACAAATCTTTCTTCTGTGAGACCGTAAAAAAGCGACATACAGAATTTGCCTGTTTCCTCCTCCGAGGAAAGACGGACTTCCTTCGGTATTGTGCTTCGGCTTATTCTGTTGGAAAGCTGGGATACAAACTTTATAAATACCGCACTGCTTTCTCCTACTCCGTCTACCTTGATAAGCTCGTCATAGCCTGCAGAAAACACATTTTTGAGAGAGCCGAATTTCTTAATCAAAGCGTGTCCCAGCGGATTTTGGTTTCCTTGTTTAAAAACACCAAACAAAAGAAATTCCAATATCTCGTGGTCAAGAAAAACATCTATACCCTCTGCCAGAAACTTCTGACGCATTCTTTTGCGGTGTCCCTCGTGTATCTTTTTTTCACTCATATCAATGCTCCTACATCATATGTGATTTATCCACAACAGAATTTATAGTTTCTTCATCAATGTTATTTTCGTTTTTTTCGTCCTTTTTGAGATAAAGAAGATATTCTATATTGCCCTCAGGACCCTTGATTGGCGAAAAGTCAAGACCATTAAGCGAAAAACCTGTTTCATAGGCAAAACTGCAGACGGTTTCTATTACGCTTTTGTGTACCGATGCTTCTCTTACCACACCTTTTTTGCCGACTTCCTCTCTGCCTGCTTCAAACTGAGGCTTTATAAGTGCCACAAGCTCTCCGCCACCTGAAAGAAGCTCGTATGCCACAGGCAATACAAGTCTCAGGGAAATAAACGACACATCTATGGAAACAAACTCAACATTATCCTCAATCTTTTCAAAATCAAGGTATCTTATATTGGTTCTCTCCATATTGACAACCCTGTCATCTGAGCGAAGCTTCCATGCAAGCTGACCGTAACCGACATCTATTGCATAGACCTTTGATGCTCCGTTTTGAAGCATGCAATCCGTAAATCCGCCTGTTGATGCTCCGATATCTGCACACACCTTGCCGTCTAAGCATAGCGGAAAAACCTCCATGGACTTCTCAAGCTTAAGTCCTCCTCTGCTGACATATCGAAGCTTACTTCCCCTGATTTCTATATTCATTCCGTCTTTTATCTTGTCGCCCGCCTTGAATGCCTTTTGTCCGTCCACAAAAACCGCACCCGCCATAATAAGTGCTCTTCCTTTTTCACGGCTTTCCACAAGACCGCGGTCTACAAGCTCTACATCTAAGCGTCCTGCCATTTCACATACCCATTCCTTTGTAAAAACTTAGTATTCTTTCGCTGACAGACCTGCTGTCAAGCTTACATATCTCAAACAGCTC
>JAZREC010000036.1:0-4799 GCA_045660605.1 Clostridia bacterium | reverse complement strand
AGGTGTAATTGGCACAAAAGAACTGCTGAAGATTATTGCAGAAGCGCAAGAGAAAATTTAAGGTGTAGTTAGAATGGATTTAAGAAAATCTTTTCAAAAATTCAATATTGACACATTCGGTATATGCGATGCATCGCTTTACAACAAAGAGACGGGAAAAAGCTACAAGACTTGTATTGTAGCTCTTTTTCCGTATTTTTGCGGTTACCCCGAGGATTATAACATCAGCATATACTGTCATGGCATGGATTACCACCTTGTAACGAGGAAAATTCTTACCTCTGTTGCAAACTCTCTTGGGCTTAGCGAGTATGATGTACATTCCGATACAGGACCTCATATAGACCGTGCGCTTGCACTTAAGGCAGGTCTGTGCTTTGAGGGGAAAAACGGACTTTGTATAAATGATAAATACGGTTCGTATTTCTTTATAGGCTATATAGCCTGCAATCTTGACCTGAGTTTATCACAACCTATGGAAAGAAAATGCATCGGCTGTAACAAGTGTATAGATGCCTGCCCGGGCGGTGCTCTGGGTGACGGCTTAAATACCGAAAGATGCCTGTCTCACATCACACAGAAGAGGGGAGAGCTTTTGCCTTTTGAAGAGGAGCTTGTAAGGGGAGGCAGGCTTGCCTTTGGGTGCGATGTGTGCCAGAGTGTGTGTCCGCACAACAAGGATGCAGAGCACACACCGATAGATGCCTTTCGCGATAACCTTGTAACAACGCTTTCGACAGATGAGCTGTCAGCTATGTCAAACAAGGAATTTATGCGAATATACGGAGACAGGGCGTTTTCGTGGCGGGGCAAGAAGATAATAGAAAGAAATCTTACTTATATAACCAAAACTATATAGAAAAATGCCACAGTAACAAGGCAGTATATAATAAGAGGGATAATATTGAGCTTTATGAGTTTTCCCTCTCTTCCGCTTATGCCTATAGTGGCGCTTGCGGCAACGGCATTGTTTATGCAAATCATGTTTCCGACCGCCGCACCTATGCATTGCATGGATATGGCATAAACCTCGGGCAGACCGAGGGCGGACGAGGTACTGAACTGCAGGTTTGAAAAGAGGTTCATGGATACCGTAGCCGAACCTGATACAAAAGAACCCAAGACTCCGATAAACGGGGAGATAAACACATAAATATTTTTTCCCACCATAGATAATGCCTTTGCCATTTCGTCAAGCATGCTTATGTCAAAATTGTTTTTTTGCTTCATAACCTCTACAAGTGCCATGCCGAAGATAAGGGCAGGAGCGGCACCTGCAATTTGCTTAAAGGTGTCTTTCCATGAGATGACTATCATTTTTCTGTCCATTTTGTACATAATATTTGTGAGCAGAGAAACAAGAATAAAAAATGTTCCCGGAAGATATGCCCACTTCAGCGACCAGTTAAGGCTCTCAAAGCCGAAAAGATTGCTTATGCTTATGACAAAGGGCTTTCCCGAGGTTATAATGCCCTTTATTCCAAGCTGAGGAATTCGGGTAACAACAAGTATGACGGCTATCAGTATATACGGAAGCCACGCAAGTGAGAGCTTCATTTTAGGGTTTGTGTTATTGTCTATGGTTTTGTCAGCAAGCCAGCTTTTGTCCCAACTCGACATATCACCGAAATCCCATGCTTCTTTTGGGACAAGAAATCCTGCCTTTGCGGCAATTACGGATACAGATATAGAAAAGAGCGATGCTATAAGCGAAGCGAATTCATATCCTACAAATATTGCAATAACAGAGAGCGGAACAGCAAAGCTAAGACCGCTGAATATTGCAAAGGGAGCGGCTTTTAACGCAGGCTTAAATGATTTTTCTTTACCAAAAAATCTGGTGGTAAGCATAAGTACAACAAGCGGAAGAAAAGTGCTCATAACAGAATGAGGCAGAGCGGTCCACATAGAAAAAGAAGAAATAAATTCGTGATTGTCCGCAAGTCCCAGAGCGTTAAGAGAGGATGTTACAGGAGTTCCTACAGCACCGAATGAAACAGAAGCGGAGTCAAATGCAAGGGTAATCATAGCCGCCGCAAGCGGAGGAAAGCCAAGACTTACAAGAAGCGGTCCCGCAAGAGCGGCAGGAGTTCCAAAGCCCGCCGCAGATTCTATAAATGAACAGAATGAAAACCCTATGATACATGCGAGAATTCTTTTGTCGGGACATATGTTCATAAAGCCTCGGTTTATGGAGGATGAGGCACCCGAGGTTTTAAGCGTGTTCATAAGAAGAATTGCACCTGTAATTATAATAAGCACATCCAAGGAATTGAGTGCACCATATACGGATACTGCCAAAAGAGAAGTAAGGTCAGTTCTCCTGAGGACATAACCGATAACAAGTGCCAGTATCCATGAAATAAAAAGGCATATTCTGGCAGATAAATTAAATACCATCATAAGAATTAACGCAGTAAGAAGCGGAAGAAACGCAATAAAAGCCAAATTAAAACCCCCTTTGTTATATTATTGACAAATTATCTGCTATATACACGGAGAGGTGAATGAAAATGTACGAGGACATAATAAATATGGCATATCCCAATAAGGATATAAAGGATGATTTTCCAAAGAGCGTAAACCGTGCGGCACAGTTTGCACCATTTTCCGCACTTTCTGGATATGAAGATGCTGTAAAAGAGACAGCAAGACTTACAGAGAGAAAAATTGAGCTTGACGAAACAGAAAAACAAATCCTCAATTCAAAGCTTGTTTATCTTAAGGATAATGTTCCGATAGAAGATAAGGTGAGCATAACATATTTTGTACCCGATTTAAAAAAGGACGGAGGCTCTTATGTTACCCTGACCGATGATGTAATTAAAGTAGACGAATATAAGAAGCTTTTAATTATGTCAGACGGAAGCGTAATTCCGATGGAGGATATTATGAGTATAGAAAGCAGAGCATTTAATGAATTTGAGTAAGGAACTTCCTTGCTCTTTTTTGTTGTAATTCACCGCTAAGTATTTGACAAAAAAACAAAAAAGTTTTATAATTATATGTAATTTACTTGCGGAGGCGATGTTATGAAAATAAATGTAAAGACATCAATGACAGATTACGATATTATAATAGAAAACGGTGCCTTTAGCAATCTTATGGAAAGCATATCAGACCTTACCGACGGAAAAAAGGTGTTTATTGTCACAGATGATAATGTAGATGCACTCTACGGCGAAAAAATCGAAAAGATTTTTGATGGAAGAGACTTTTATAAACTCGTTCTTCCTCATGGCGAGAGCACCAAGTCGATGAAATATCTGGAACTAATATACACCGAGATGGCTGAGTTTTCAATGAGCCGTTCGGACATTGCCATAGCCTTTGGCGGAGGTGTTATCGGGGATATTACAGGCTTTGCCTCAGCTACTTTTTTGAGGGGTATAGAGTATATTCAGATACCTACCACACTGCTGTCTCAGGTTGACAGCTCTGTAGGGGGCAAGGTTGCCATAGACTTAAATGAGGGCAAAAATCTTGTCGGAAGCTTCTATCCGCCATCAAGGGTTATTATAGACCCCGAGCTTTTATCCACACTTTCCGAGAGGGTATTTAATGACGGCATGGCGGAGGTAATCAAATACTCTGCAATAAGAGATGCTTCTCTTATGGATTTGATTATGGACGGTGCAGAGAAAAATCTCAAGGAGATTATAGCATCCTGCATTAATATAAAAAAGCAGATTGTAGAAAATGATGAATTCGACACAGGCGAAAGAATGATATTAAATTTCGGCCATACCTTTGGGCATGCGGTAGAAAAGCTGGGTAACTACTCCGAGTATACCCATGGCGAAGCGGTTGCAATAGGAATGAGAAGAATTACCCAAAAGTCAGTAGTGATGGGAATTACCAAACCCGATGCACTAAAGATGCTGGAGGATGCCCTCTGTAAATACAAGCTTCTTTTTCCTGACTATACATTTGAGCCAGTTGAGGCTCATAGGGTGATTATTCTTGATAAGAAGGCATCTTCAAACACGATAAAATATATTATGATATCAGAGATAGGCAAGGTACTTATAAAAGAACTTCCAAAGACCGATACCTTTCTTACGGAGGACTGATGGATACTCTTACTATAACCAGAACAAATACAGGCAGGGATACAAGAATTTTTATACCCTCGTCCAAGTCCTATATACACAGATACCTTATATCAGCACTTATGGCAGACGGCGAAAGCGTTATAGAAAATGTAAGCTTTTCCAAGGATATAGAAGCCACGCTTTCGTGCATAGAGGAGCTGGGTGCAAGGACAGAGATATCAGGCAAAACCATAAGAGTATGGGGATGCAAGGACAAAAAAGAAAGTGCAAGCCTCTGGTGCGGAGAATCGGCATCGACACTCAGATTTATGATACCCGTTGCCAAGCACTTTGCAAGGAAAACGGAGTACAGGGGAGCCAATTCTCTGTTTATGAGACCTCTTGACCCGTATTTTGATATATTTAATAAAAATTCAATGCCGTATGATTTTAAAAAGGGCGAGTATCTTACCCTGGAGGGTGACTTTACGGAGAAAAGATATGTTATAGACGGCTCCGTAAGCTCTCAGTTTGTTACGGGGCTTTTGTATGCACTTCCCGTAAAGCCCTTTGACAGCGTGATTGAAATAGATGGCTCTCTTATGTCAAAGCCGTATGTGGATATCACTCTTGAGGTACTTAAAAATTCGGGAATTACAATACACAATAATGATTACAAAAGCTTTGCGGTTTCGGGAAATGAGAAGTTTGTTTCGGGGAACTATTTTGCACAGGGAGATTATTCACAGGTTGCCTTTTTCCTTG
>JAZREC010000035.1:0-11352 GCA_045660605.1 Clostridia bacterium | reverse complement strand
AAAACACATAATATATCAGCTACAATTTTAGCGCAAAATCAACAAAAAATAAAGAGTTTTTTTTAATTGTTATATTTATGTAATATAAACTAATTAAATATTTTTATATTACCAAAATCATCAAATAATTTTGCAATTCTTAAAGAAAGTGAAGTGTGATTTGTATTTTTAAGATCGGGGTCGGATTTTATTATTTCGTCACACGCATCGCGTGCTGTCTGAGCAATTTCCAAATCTGTAAAAAGATTGGCAATTTTGAGTTCGGGAATTCCATGCTGTCTTGTTCCGAAAAATTCTCCGCACCCTCTAAGCCGTAAATCCTCTGATGCAATTTCAAATCCGTCAGAATGGGCACACATTATTCTCATTCTCTCTTTTGCATCATCCGTTTTTGTTTCGGACACAAGAATACAATAGGATTTTTCGTTTCCTCTGCCGACTCTTCCTCTTAATTGATGAAGCTGAGAAAGGCCAAATCTCTCGGCATTTTCGACAATCATAAGTGTGGCATTCGGTATGTCTATCCCTACTTCTATCACGGTTGTGGATACAAGTATACTGTAGTCTCCTTTCCCGAAAGCGGTCATTATGCTGTCCTTTTCTTCAGACGGCATTTTTCCGTGAAGAAAGGCAATGCTCAGGTGTGGAAAACGCCTTTTTAATCTTTCATAAGTTTCCTGCGCGGAAACTGCTTCTATTTTGTCCGAATCCTCTATAAGCGGACATACAACAAAGCATTGATGTTTAAGTTCTGTCTGCTTTTCTATAAAATTTTCCATTCTTTCTCTTTTGGTTTCATTGATACAGAATGTATCTATCTTCTGTCTGACTTTTGGCATGGTTTTGATAATGGAAATATCCAGATCGCCATAAAGCACAAGAGAAAGAGTTCGGGGTATCGGTGTTGCGCTCATTACAAGGACATTTGGATAATCGTTTCCTTTTGCAAGCGATGCTCTTTGATGTACACCGAATCTGTGCTGTTCATCGGTAATACATAACCCAAGATTAGAAAACTTAACTCTGTCTTCAATAAGCGCATGGGTTCCTATAATGATATCGTATTTACCATCTGCTATATCACTAAGAAGCTCCTTTTTACCTTTGGTATCACCTGTAAGAAGTGCAATTTTAATATCAGTTTTTTCAAAAAAGCCGCACAAAGATTTGTAATGCTGATTTGCCAGAATTTCCGTCGGTGCCATAAAGGCAGTCTGGTAACCGTTTTTGTATGCAACATACGCACTTCCTGCAGCAACTGCTGTTTTACCGCTTCCGACATCACCTTGTATTAATCTGTTCATAGGTCTTGATGATTTAAGGTCAATGCATATTTCGTTGAGGCATTTTTTCTGGTCGTCAGTTAATTCGTAAGGCAGTTGATTTGCAAAATCCCTTACGCACTTTATGTCATTTATCTTTATAGCCGTTATTATATCCCCTGCTGTTCTTAGCTTTTTCATGGCAAGGGTCAGAATAAAGAGTTCTTCAAATGCAAGTCTGTATCTCGCTTTTTGAAATTTATCTTCATCTTCGGGATGATGCATATTGATTATGCATTCGCCAAGGGGCATAAGATTATACTTTTCGGTAACTTCTTCGGGGAGAGTTTCGTAAAATTCATCAATCAGATTAAGGGCAAAATCCACCGCTTTTGAAAAATCTTTTTGCGTAAGTCCTGAGGTCAATGAATAAATAGGAATTATTTTTCCCGTAAGATTATTTTCACCGTAAGGTTCCATTACCTTAAGCGTCATTTCACGGTCAACGGTCCCATAAAAAATATAGCGCATACCTCTTTTCAGTTTATGCTTATTAAAAGGCGAAGAAAACCATTTTACATTCATTGTTCCTGTAGGGTCTTCTATTCTCAGAATATACAGAGACATTTTTGCATTGATTTTCTTTTCTATAACCGCACCCCTTACAATTGCATCAATACAGCAATCAACTCCTCTTGGAGCATCGGCTATTGTATAGGCCTGGCGTCTGTCTTCGTATGTTCGGGGAAATGAATAAACTATATCCCATACACTATGTATCCCAAGTTTTGACATGAGTTGGGCCTTTTTCTCGCCAATGCCCTTTATGATACGGATGTCCGAATTAAGCAGCGAAACATAAGTGTTAAAGTCCATACAGAAAGCCCCTTTCCAAAAAATTACGGGCACAGCAATAACACTGTGCCCGCAAGCTTACTCAACTGAGATAAAATAGTAATATACGGGTTGACCGCCAAAATGAACATAAACATCACATTCATCATAACGGCTTTCGAGTTCAGTTTTGAGTTCTTCAGCCTGTTCGGCAGTAATTTCTTCACCGTAAAAAAGTGTTATTACGGAAGTTTCGTCATCAACCATCATGTCTAAAAGGTTATATACAGAGCTTGTAACATCTGTATTAACACATTCGATTTTGTTTTCAAGAATTCCGAGAATATCCCCCGGAGCAATTTTCTTGTCGTTTACAACTGTATCTCTTACTGCATAAGTTATCTGTGCACTTTTGACTTCCTCGAGAACAGAAACCATTTCATCAAAGTTATCGTCAGGCTCAGAACTTTCATCAAAAACAAGCAGACTGCTCATGGCCTGAACAATGCTCTTTGTGGGTATAACATATACATTCTTTTCGGAGAGCTCCTTTGCTTGCTCGGCAGCCATGATTATATTCTTGTTATTTGGGAATACATAGATGTTTTGTGCATTTATATCTTCTATGGCACTCAGAATATCATCTGTGCTCGGATTCATGGTCTGACCGCCCTCAATAATACTGTCAACACCCAGCTTTTTGAAAGTGTCCGAAAGACCCTTTCCTACTGCGACGGATACAAAACCATATTTTTTTGCTTCTGCTTTATCATTTTCCTTTTTGGGAACTTCCTTTGAAACATCGGAAAGTGAGTTATGCTGAAGCTTCATGTTTTCTATTTTGATACTGCTGAGTTCACCATAGGTAAGAGCCTGAGCTAATACAAAGTCAGGGTTGTTTGTATGAATATGAATTTTTATAATACTTTCATCATCAACAACAACCATACTGTCGCCTTTTGGCTCGAGACTAAGCTTAAGTTTAAAGGCATCTGCCTTGGGTGAATTCTTTTCTATAATACATTCGGTGCAGTATTTATATTTAAGATCTGATATATCAACAGATGCTGCGCCCTGCGAGGTTGATACTGAACCGGGGTTATTCCTTGAAATAACATCGCTATGCTCCAATACATAAAGAGCACCCTTGCAGATGTACATAAGTCCCTGACCGCCCGAATCCACTACGCCTGCCTGCTTTAACTGAGGGAGCATATCGGGGGTTTTGCTGAGTGCTTCATCGCCTGCGGAAATAATATCCTTTGCAAACGAGAGGACATCATCATAGTTTTCGTGGTTTTTCTCTGCAAATTCTGGCATTTTTCTTGCAACTGTAAGGATTGTACCCTCTGTTGGCTTCATTACTGCTTTGTAAGCGGATTTTGCGGCACTTTGAACAGCGGCAGAAAGAAGAGTGCAATCTATTACATCTGCACCTGAGAGAGCCTTATTTACACCTCTCATAAGCTGTGAAAGAATAACGCCCGAGTTTCCTCTTGCACCTCTTAATGCAGCATTGGCTACAAGCTTGGTAAGAGCCGGGATTGTATCTGCATCCGAGGAAATAATGGCCGACTCGCATGCATCCATTGTCATTGACATATTTGTGCCTGTATCACCATCGGGAACAGGAAAAACATTCATATTATCAACTTCTTGCTTGTGATTAGCAAGATTTGCGGCAGCAGATAAAATCATACTGCGGTATATCGATGAGTTTATATCTGGCATCTGGCAATTCACTCCTTATTCCTGAACACGAAAGCCTTCAACATATACATTGACGCTTTCCACTTCCAATCCGGTAAGTTTATTTACCTGATACTTTACATTGTTTATGATACTGTCGCATACAACGGTTATATTTGTGCCGTATTCTACAATTATGTGCATATCAAGAGTAACCTTGCTTTCTGCGACAGTAACTTTAATACCTTTTGTAAGATTGTCTTTTTTTAAGAGATTTGCAATTTCGTCTTTTTTTGAACGGTATGCCATACCGACAACACCGTAACAGCAGGTTGCAATATATCCTGCTATCTTGGCTATTACTTCTGTTTCAATAATTATAGAACCCTTTGATAAATCAAATCCGGAATTCATTGACATATAAATCCTTCCTTTCGGTTAGAAGATTTTTAATAAATTCATATTCTGCTTCTCTGCAGGTCGAAAACAAAATTTGTTTTTCTTTGGATATCTCAAGCAAAAGTCTTAGAGTTGCTTCGCTTCGTTTTTTGTCATAGAATGCAAGGGCGTCGTCTAAAAATAACGGTAAATATATACCGTCCGATAAAACTTCAGACAAAGCAAGTCTCATGGCAAGATATGCCTGTTCTTTTCCTCCCTGGCTAAAGCATAGGGCATTTTTGTAACCGCTGGTACTCTCGATATTTATATCAAGAGAATCATTGACCAGGGCTTTTGAATATGTCCCGCCTGTAATCTCAGACAGATGTTTACCCGTAAGCGAACTGAGCTGAGGTGCAAACATACTGCTTAGTTCCTCAAAACCCGAGTCCAAAGCATTCTTTGCAAGATTAAGAGATTCAAGCTGTAATTTGTATTGCGAAAGCTGATTGTTGAGCTCGGACAGCTTACAGGAATATTCTGCACCTGTGCTTTCCTTAATGTTTATAAGACGCTGTCTCTCGGTATACAGAGAATACTTTTCTTTAAGAGAATAAGCATTTTCTGTTAATGACATTATTTTATCATTATTTGCTCTTAATGTAAAGAGTTTTCTTTCATAATCCTTTTGCAGACGGACACTTATCCTATAGTATACAAAAACAAATACCAGTGATAATACAAGGGATATAATCCCGATTATTGTTTTACCAAAGATGATTAAAAGTGACGATACCGCTATAAAAACAGCTGATATAATTGCAAAAGCAACAGGTGCTTTTTGTTCTTTTGGGACATCGGTATTTTCCTTTAGTTCTGATATTTGTCTGGAAATATTATCGATTTCTTCTTCAAGAATTTGTTTTTCTTCATCCAGCTGTTTGGCCTCTTCGATTTCGCGTTCATGCGCCGACAGCTTGGATTTCAGTTCAAAAATCTGTTTTTCAATATTCGGAATAACAGGATTTCTCTTTTTTGCTGAAACAAGTGTTGAAATTCTTTCTTTAATTATATCCGAAACATGTGTATAAGATACCTTAATACTGTCTGTTTGATAAATATTCGCAAGCTCTGATATAAGTCTGTCTGCGGACATAGAATTATATTCGCTTTGCATAGATGTGATATATGTACTGCGATACAATTCTTCTGCACCTATCTTAAAAAAGTGTTCTCCCGGACACGCAAGAACTTGTCTGTCCTTTATTTCCTCGGATGTATCTGTGCAAAAAAGCGATATATCTGAATTGTGTTTAGAACAAAGTCTCGAAAGAATGTATTCCATGCCGTCGTATTCAAATGTAATTCTTCCTTGCATAGAGCTTCCGTCCCATGGCATATATTTATCCTTAAAGCTCAAATCTCCGGGGATTTTTTTGATTTTTGTGCCGTAAAAAATATAGAGAATAAACGAAAACAAAGTTGTTTTTCCGCTTTCGTTGGCTCCGTATATCAGATTAAACCCCTTGGACAGAGAAATACTGTAATTTTTTATACAACCAAAGCTGTCAATTTCTATTTTTTTAATGTACATCACATCACCTACACATAAGCTCTGTCAGAATACTGCAGGCTTCTTCAAATACTTCATCATTGCATGTGTTTTTAAGCTTTAACAAAGCTAATGCGGTTTTGCCTCTGAGGGACATCTCTTCGGTATAATTAAGTATATTATCATAACATATGCTCTTGTCTTCGAATTCTATATAAAAGCAATCAAATAATTCTGAGTAAAGCTTTGGATTTGGCAAAAAATTATTTCTTGTTCCGCAAAGAATGACTTTATAAAGATTATCCTTGCAAACAGATGCTTTGATTTTTTCTATGAGCTCCTCTTCTGATTGCATGTTTGAAATATCAACTTCCAGTATGGTGTGTTCTCTTTTGCTCATGGAATAAAACTCAAGCTGACAATATTCCTTTGCAACTTCTCCGTAGATTGCACCGCAGGAGCCTGCTTCATCAAATCCGCCCGGTTCAAGAACTCCCGGATATGCGCAGAAAACACCGTCTATATTATTGATACCCGAAAACGAATGAACATGTCCGAGTGCGAGATAATCAAGATTACTCTTTGAAATTTCTGCTTTTGATATCGGATTGTACGGTGAATCCGGTGAGATATCAGCGTGCATTGCCATAATTTGAATATTTTCGTTATCGGGTGCTCTGAAATCCGAAAGAAGCGATGTATAGCAATGCGGTGCGCAAAAGCTTACCCCGTGTATTTCTACACCGATTTCCTTAAGCTCTATCCTATCCATTCTATCCAAAAACACATGAGCATTTGAAGGCAATTTTTGCATCAGGTATTTAATGGGCTTCGATTCATAAGGGTCGTGGTTTCCGCATGCAAGTGCAAAGAATTTGTCGTTGTAACCGGAAAACAAATTAACAACAAAATCAACAGCGGAGAGTGGACAATCCTCTTCGAAAACATCTCCCGAAATAATAACCAGTTTTGCATCGGTGAAGCGTTCTATTGTATCTTTTAAGGTAAGCAGAGCTTCTGCATATCTTATTTTGGCTTTATCTTCGTCAAGAAAGGAAAATTTTCTTCCCAGATGCAAATCTGCTATATGAAGTATTTTGACACTCATATCATCTGCCTCATTTTATCTCATTGATATCATACGGGGTTGTCTGATAAACATGGTAATTGAGCCAATTGTAGAAAAGAAGATTTGCGTGCGAACGCCATGTGACAATCGGTGATTTCTTAGGGTTATTGTCTGCAAAGTAATTCTTGGGTATTTCTATTTCTTTGCCTAAGTTTATGTCTCTTTCGTATTCGAGCTTGAGTGTGTCGCAATCATATTCACTGTGTCCTGTTACAAAAATCTGCTTTTTGTCCTTGCTGGCTATTATATATGCTCCTGCTTCTTTTGACTCGGATATAATTGTGAGTTCAGGACACTTTTTTATATCCTCGGTATAGGCTGTTGAATATCTGGAATGCGGAGCAAAGAAAACATCGTCAAAACCTCTTACCAGCATGGATTTTTTCTTAAGAACCTTGTGCTCAAAAACTCCGAAAATCTTCTTGTCGAGTTCTCTCTTGGGTATTCCGTAATGATAATACATTCCCGCAAGAGCCGCCCAACAAATATGAAATGTACTGGTTACATTGGTCTTTGTCCATTCCATTATTTCCTTTATTTCTTCCCAGTAGTCCACATCTTCAAACTTCATCAGTTCTACGGGGGCACCAGTAATTATCATTCCGTCGTATTTTTGGTTTTTTATCTGGTTAAAGCTTTTGTAGAATGTATTTATGTGCTCCTGAGATGTGTTCTTGCTTGTATAGGTACTTGTATAAAGGAAGTCCATTTCAATCTGCAAGGGTGTGTTTCCAAGCAGTCTTATAAGCTGGGTTTCCGTTACTATCTTTGTGGGCATTATATTAAGAAGAGCGATTTTAAGAGGACGGATGTCCTGTTTTAATGCTCTTTTTTCGGTAATGCAAAAAATATTTTCGTCACTAAGTATTGTATTGGCAGGTAAATCTGCAGGAATTTTAATAGGCATAGTCTATTCACTCCTTATGTTATGTTGATTTTATTTGTGAAAACACATATAAATAACCAATTATATTCTAACACAAAAGTAAAAATATTTCAACATTTATTTTGCGTGATATCTTAACATGAATTAAATATTTTTTTTGAGAAATAATAACAGTAATTATCAGAAAACAGGAGGACAAGCAATGACTGTACTACACCGCATGGAGCAAATCCTAAATAAGCCTTTGAATACATGTTCGGACAAAGAAGTTTATTGGGGTCTTTTGAAATTGATAGATGAAGAGATATGCTCAAAACAATGCAAAAGCACAAAAAAGAAGCTTTATTATATATCCGCAGAGTTTCTTGTGGGCAGGCTTCTCTCTTCGAATCTCATTAATCTCGGACTGTATGACGAAGTAAAAAGCGTACTGGAAAAAAACGGAAAATTAATAGACAAGATAGAAGAAATCGAGCCTGAACCATCCTTGGGAAACGGCGGACTCGGAAGGCTTGCGGCATGCTTTCTCGACTCGATTGCATCACTTGGATTAAACGGTGACGGTGTTGGTCTATGCTATCACTTTGGACTTTTCAGACAGGTGTTTGAGGAAAATCAACAGACCGAACTACCAAATCCATGGATAGAAGAAAAAGGATTTTTGAGAAGTACAGATACCGGCTTTAAGGTAAAGTTTAAAAACATGGAGGTTTCCTCAAAGCTATGCGATATATCGATTATCGGCAACGGCGGTAAGGTCAACAAGCTCCGACTGTTTGATATTGAAAGTGTTGACGAATCAATAGTCAAGTCAGGAATAAGCTACAACAAGAACGATATTGAAAAAAACCTTACTCTTTTTCTTTATCCAGACGACAGTGACGAAAATGGAAAATATCTGCGTGTATATCAGCAGTATTTTATGGTCAGCAATGCTGCTCAGTTAATTCTTAAGGAATGTGAAGAAAGAGGATGCAGACTTCACGATCTTCCCGATTATGCCGTAATACAAATAAACGACACTCATCCAACGCTGATTATACCCGAGCTTATCAGACTTTTGTGTGAAAAAGGAATATTTATAGATGAAGCTATAGATATTGTTACAAGAACCTGTGCATATACAAATCACACAATACTTGCCGAGGCTCTGGAAAAATGGCCCATGAAGTACCTGAGCGATACGGTTCCTCACTTAATTCCGATAATAGAAATTCTTGATAACAAGATACGCAGAAGATATGAAGACAGCTCGCTTTATATTATTGACAGAGACGAAGTCGTGCATATGGCTCACATTGCAATACATTACAGCTTCAGCACAAACGGGGTTGCCGCTCTTCATACTAAAATACTAAAAGAAACCGAGCTTAATAAATTTTACAGTATTTATCCCGAGCGCTTTAACAACAAGACTAATGGAATTACATTCAGAAGATGGCTCACGCAGTCAAATCCCGCTCTTTATGAGTACATTGTGTCTCTTATCGGTGATGAGTTTATGAAAACACCTAGCAGGCTTGAAAAACTAAAGGAATTTTCTAAAAACGATGAGGTTCTTAAAAGGCTGACGGAAATAAAAAAGAAAAATAAAATAAAACTCAAAGAATATATCTATGAAAAGCAAGGAATAAGCATAGATGAAAATTCGGTATTTGATATCCAGATAAAGAGACTTCATGAATACAAACGACAGCAGATGAACATTCTGTATTATATAAACAAATATCTGGAAATAAAGAAAGGTATACTTCCGAAAAGACCAATAACAGCAATATTCGGTGCCAAGGCGGCACCTGCATATCAAACTGCAAAGGATATAATTCATTTGATTTTGTGTATGCAGAGTCTTGTTCAAAACGACAAAGAGGTTTCTAAGCATCTTAATATAGTTATGGTGGAAAATTACAATGTAACATCTGCTCAGTATATTATACCCGCATGCGATATATCGGAACAAATTTCTCTCGCGTCAAAAGAAGCAAGCGGAACAGGTAATATGAAACTGATGTTAAACGGAGCTGTTACACTTGGAACCGAAGACGGAGCAAATGTAGAAATACATCAGCTTGTGGGAGAAGATAATATCTATATTTTCGGACACGACAGCACGCATGTCATAGAGATGTATAAAAAAGGCACTTACTCATCTAAGGAGTATTATCAGAATTCTAAAACACTTAAAGAAGCCGTTGACTTTATAACAGGTAAAGAGCTTCTTGAGATGGGCAGAAGCGAGTACCTTGAAAGACTTAAAAACGAGCTGATATATAAAGATTGGTTTATGACATTTCCTGATTTTGAAGCATACACACAAACAAAGGAAAGAATGCTCTCTGATTATGAAAACAGAAATGAGTGGGCAAAAAAAATGCTTATCAATATTGCCATGTGCGGATATTTTTCTTCGGACAGAACAATAAATGAATACAACAGAGATATATGGAAACTGTAAAATTTATTTGATTGGAGAAAACAAATATGAAGAACAAATTTACAATAACATCCCCTATGTCGGGACAGATTGTAACTCTTGACAATGTTCCTGATGCAGTATTCAGAGACAAAATTCTGGGTGACGGAATAGCTGTAATCCCAAAGGACGGTAAGGTTGTAAGCCCTGTAAACGGTGTTATTACATCTGTTTCCGATACTCTTCACGCATATAACATTGAATCGGATGATGCATTAAATATACTTGTGCATATAGGATTGTAAACGGTTTCTCTTAAGCGTGAAGCCTTTAATGCACTTGTGAAAAAAGGCGATATGGTTAGGGTAGGCACACCTATAGCAGAAGTTGATCTTGCTGTTCTTAAAAAGCATAACCTTAATCCCATTACACCTGTAATTATATGCGATGCGCCAAAAAACATATCGATAGCTATAAATACGGCATTGGCAAACGGCGGAGAAACAGTTGCGTTTACTGTTACGGACGAGCTTGCTAATAATGTTAAAACTGATACAAACAGCAGAAAACAATCAACATTTGATTTTCTGCAAAAGCTTGGAAAGGTTTTAATGGTTGTAATTGCTGTTATGCCCGCCGCAGGTATTATGATAAGTATCGGCAAGCTTATAACAATGTTCGGTGCGGATATAAGTGCGGTTAATTTAATTGGCTCTATACTTGAAAATATCGGTTGGGCAATCATAAGCAACCTTAATATTTTGTTTGCAGTTGCAATCGGCGGTTCATGGGCAAAGGACAGAGCAGGCGGTGCATTTGCAGCACTGCTTGCCTTTATACTCATAAATAACATTACGGGAAATATATTCGGGGTAACTCAGGATATGTTAAATGATCAGAATGCAGTAACAAAGACACTTTTCGGTCAGGAAATTCTTGTAAACGGATACTTTACATCCGTACTTGGCTCTCCTGCGCTTAATATGGGTGTGTTTGCAGGTATTGTTTCGGGTTTTGTGGGCGGAATAATATATAATAAATACTATAATTTCAGAAAGCTTCCCGAAGTTTTGTCATTCTTTAACGGAAAAAGATTTGTTCCCTTGGTTGTTATCCTGTGGTCTGTAATTGTAGCTGTTGTATTCGCTGTTGTGTGGCCCGTAATACAGCTTGGAATAAATTCATTCGGTGTATGGATTGCAAATT
>JAZREC010000034.1:0-2418 GCA_045660605.1 Clostridia bacterium | reverse complement strand
CTATGAATATCAGAAAGTATATGAAGGAGTTTATAAAAAACAATTCCATCAAAACATCATATATAGCATATATTGTACTTTCTACCGTAATTATGTGCATACTTCTGCTTACGATTGTGTGTTCGGTGTGGTACTTTGCATTTCGGGACGATTATACAGAGAACTATATAAGCTCAGTAAATACAATATATGAAAACAAAATTTATACAACACTTAATCACCTTAATAATTTTACCATCAATTTGTCAACCAATCAGAATTTGTATCTTTCCATTTTAGACAGGGATATTGACGAAGCCGAAAAAGAAAAACAAGTAAGAGAAGAGTTGAGTGCATTTTTAAGAAATACAAGTACAATAGTCGGCGTTGAGATAAAGACAGATACAAATAAATACAGCTATTTTAAGGATAATGTAAATATATCGGAATGTGATGAGGGTATTTTTGAAAAACTGGATAAAAGAAAACTCTATATAGATAAAAGCTGTATGGTAGACGGGGATAAAAGATACTTCCGTATAGGAAAAAAGCTCTCTAATTTTTACAGCGGATATATGGTTGGAGATATTATTCTTTATGTTGAAGAAGAGGTTTTAAGTACTCTGTACAGCAGAAATGTAGAGGGAGAGGACAGTGTTTTTATTACGGTTGACAATGTAGTCATATCCCATACGGACAAATCCCGTATAGGAAAGGAAGTCCGAAGCCAAAAGGATATACTCAATAATTCAGCTGTAAAGGAAAAAGACAAAAATAAGTTCCTTATAAATAAGTATTCTATTGACAAAAGCTTTTTGCAAAGTGATGTAAAAATGGTTTGCGTTGTTTCGAGAGAAAGAGTTCTGAGGTCGCTCAGCAGCCTTATAACAAAGGTTTATGTGTTGGTTTTTCTTTTTATGATATTCTCAGGTCTCCTTGCAATAAAGCTGTCGCAGACTCTTACACGGGATCTCATAGAGCTTATGGGAAGAATGGAGGATTTCAAGACAAATATGTTCAGGGAAAAGATATTTAAAAAAAGAAAGGGAAAAGTAAACGAGATACAGTGCCTTGAGAATTCCTTTGAAAAGATGCTCGGAGAGATAAAGCTTCTTATAGCGGCTAATGAAGAAAACAGCGAAAAGAGAAGAATAGCAGAGCTGAGTGCTCTGCAGGCACAGATAAATCCTCATTTTCTGTATAATGTTCTGGATGTTATAAGCTGGCTTGCCAAGATGGAGGAGCAGGAGCTTATAGATAAGATGGTAACAGCGCTTTCAAAGTTCTACCGAATGGGACTTCATAACGGAGAAAACGAAATTCCTGTCCGTGATGAAATAGAGCATGTAAAGAATTACGCATTTTTGCAGAAGGTAAGATTTCCCGATTTGTTTTTCCTGGAGCTTGATATAGACGAGGAGATACTTGACACCAAAATTATAAAAATAGTTCTTCAGCCTCTTGTAGAAAATGCAATTAAGCATGGCTTTTGTAAGATAACAAAGGGCGGAGTTGTTAAAATAACAGGAAGAAACTTAAACGACGGATATCTTGAATTTACGGTTTCGGATAACGGCTGCGGAATAGAGACAGACCCGCTTGGCGAAGAAAATCAGACGCAGGGCTACGGAGTAAGAAATGTAAACGAAAGACTTATTATGGCTTACGGAAAGGAATGCGGACTTAAGTATTGCGCATCCGAGACGGGAGGAACGAAGGTGTCATTTAGGATTAAGGCATCGCAAAACACATAAATGCAGGGCAGGAGCTAGCCCCTGCCGAAAAATGACAGAACAAAGTCAAGGACAGTAGGGGTCGATGCCCGCATTGACCCGAAAAAATCTCTTATGGAGTGATAAAACATGGAACCCAAAACCAAAATTCTGCTTGTTGAAGACGAATATATAGTAAGACAAGGTATCATAAAAACAGTAGACTGGGACGCTATAGGCTGTGAGGTTATAGGCGAGGCATCCGACGGCGGAGAAGCCATAGAAATGATTAAAACCCTCTCGCCCGATATAATAATAACCGATATCTGCATGAAGGAAATGGACGGAATAAAAATGCTCAAAAAGCTCAAGGAAGAAGAGCTTGATGTAAAAGCAATAATTCTTTCGGGCTATACCGACTTTGCCTATGCAAAAAGCGCCATGGAGCTTGGTGTAAGACACTACCTCTTGAAGCCTATTGAAAACGAAAAACTCATAGAAGCAATCCTTTCTGTAAAATCCGACATCAAAAAAGAGAAAAAGCTCTTAAACCGAATAACCAAGCAGCAGATTGCCTTAAGAAAGCTTCTTGAAGAAGAAAATACAAGCGAATTAATCGAAAATATGGGAATAATTGTCCCCGAGGAACGCTTTCTTGTTGCCAATACCAGAATAGAAAGAGGCTACGAGGAGGGAAATGAGATTTCATTAAAATATACAACAGAGC
>JAZREC010000033.1:0-1447 GCA_045660605.1 Clostridia bacterium | reverse complement strand
AAGAAAGGAAATGTCAACACTTTTTTGCAAAAAAATAAAAATTATTTATATAAAAAATTTTTTCAAGTGCAAAATAAGAGAAAAGCACACGGAGGATATTATTATGCACAAAAAAATATTTACAATATTAGTTGCTCTTGTTATTTCACTTTCCTTTACATCATGCGGTGATGACAGAACACACAGGCTCGAGGTTTTTTACCACAGCTATAAGGACGACTATACCAACGAAATCCGTTCACATCTTGACAGGCTTTTGTCAGACGATGATGATATAAAGCATATAAATCATAATGCAGAGGGAGACAGCTCTGTTCAGCTTTTGCAGATAACAAAGGCAATAGAAAATGGATGCGATATACTCGCAGTATGTGCCACGGACGAAAAAATATGCGATGATATCAACCGTATGGCAAAGGAAAAAAACATACCTGTTGTATATTTCGAAAGACCTGCCGCAAACAATACAAATTATGAAAAAACTGCATTTGTTGCGGGAGATTATGAGGAGCAGGGCAGAATTCAGGGAGAAATAGCGGCAAAATATCTTCTTGGCTCTTATGAAATGTGCGACAGAAATGCAGACGGCAGAATAAGTTATGTTCTCTACAGAGAAAATGACACTTCGCTCTTAAGTAAGCTGAGGAGCGAGACCGCCATTGAAGAAGCAGACAATATTCTGTCCAAAGAGGGAAAGCCTGCCATAGAGTATTTTGATACCGAATACAAAACCCCTTACTATGTAACAGGAGGCGGAAAAAACAGCTATGAGGAAGCAAAAAAGCATATGGAGACCGTCATAGACAAATACAGAGAGGGAGGCGGAGAACTTCCTGAGCTTGTACTTGCAAACAGCGATGTAATGGCACTTGGCGCGGCAGAGGCATTAAAAGAAAAAGAAGAAAAAATCCCCGTATTTGGAATTGGCGGAACAGTAAATGCAGAAAACGCCCTTATTTACAATCATTTTGCAGGAACGGTAAAAACGGATACAAAAAGAATTGCAGATACAGTAGAACAGATTGCAGAAAACTTTCTGAACAGAGACACAAAATTTGATGATATAAATCCAAACAGAATAGAAGATAACTGGAAGGTTCGTATAGACTCCGAAAAGAGAGAAAGAAAAGCAGATATTTAATGCCCGGCATTTCGGTTATTGTATCCTGTAGGGGACGGTCTCTGTGCCGTCCCGATTTTGCGGGCGGCCGCGGAGGGTCGCCCCTAGCCATTGGAGGACTATCCGAACCCGCCTCAAAATCAGTATTTTAGGCATCTTTTGGCTTGTCGTCCTTGAAAGGCACAAAGCCTTCCTGCGTCCTCCGCACCAAAATTTATCCAAAAATACAAGATTTTCAGGCCGAAGAATTTTAAGATTATCAAAAATTATTATAATCGAGTCAAAAACGCAGGTAATCCTGTCGGATTATCGAGTATTTTGACGTGG
>JAZREC010000032.1:0-2501 GCA_045660605.1 Clostridia bacterium | reverse complement strand
AACAATCAGCTTTAGAAAGTGTTACTGAAGGATTTGTTCATGACTTCGAAAACGAGTCTAAAAAAAGGGCAGAAAATCATGATGCAATAGCAAAAGCAATTGACGAATGTTTTGCAGATTCTGAAACCATCTTAAGTGTTCATAATGAAAGAATAAAATCAAGAGATAATGAAGAATGGAAAACAGCTCCCTGTCATATGTTACTTCCCAAGGCATCATCGGTAGCATATTCAGCGCTCAAAAGAGCACAGATGGAAGAGTTTGACGATGCGTATACACTAAATCCCGTATACCTTCGCAAATCTCAGGCAGAGCGTGAGCTTGAAGAAAAGAATAAAACATTACAAAACGGAGGCAATGAAAAATGATAGCAATTGGATGTGACCACGGCGGTTTTGAACTTAAAGAAATACTTGCAGATTATCTTAAGGGCGAAGGCTATGAGGTTTGCGATGTAGGAACATACACCCAGGAAAGCGTTGATTATCCCGATATAGCTGATGCACTCTGCAATAAGATAACACAGGGCGAATGCGAAAAAGGTATTCTTGTATGCGGTACAGGTATCGGTATGAATATGTGCGCAAATAAGCACAAGGGTATCCGTGCAGCACAATGCCATGATACATTCAGTGCAAAGATGACAAGACAGCACAACAACGCAAATGTTCTCACAATGGGCGGAAGAGTTGTCGGCAGTGAGCTTGCCAAGGATATAGTCAAGGAATTTGTAACCAACGAATTTTTAGGCGGACGCCACGGTGTCCGTGTAGATAAAATGATGTCTTTAGAAAAATAATATATGAGGTGATTTGTTATGAAGTACCCACTCTACGATAATGTTCAGATTATGGACCATCCGCTTATTAAACACAAGATTTCAAGAATGCGTGATGTTGCCACATGTTCAAAGGAGTTCAGAGAGTATGTGAACGAAATTTCAATGCTTATGGGCTATGAGGTTACAAGGGATCTTCCTCTCGAGGATGTAGAGATCCAGACACCTCTCGCTGTTGCAAAAACTCAGGTAATCGCAGGTAAGAAGCTTGCAATTGTACCCATACTCAGAGCAGGACTCGGAATGGTTGACGGTATGCTTAATCTTATGCCCAATGTAAAGGTTGGACATATCGGTCTTTACCGCGACCACGAAACACTTCAGCCTGTTGAATATTATTGCAAATTGCCCGAGGATATAGCATCAAGAGATGCAATAATTGTTGACCCTATGCTTGCAACAGGTGTATCATCTGCAGCTGCTGTAGGCTTCCTTAAGGACAGAGGTGTTAAAAACATTAAATTTGTATGTATAGTTGCCGCACCCGAGGGTATAAAAGCTATTGCAGAAGCATATCCTGATGTTGATATTTATTGCGGTACAGTTGACGAGTGTCTGAACGAACATGGTTATATTCTTCCCGGCCTTGGTGATGCAGGGGATAGAATTTTTGGTACAAAATAATTATGATAGAAGCTATAGAAAATTTTCTTGTCGGTATAAATCCGACATTCGGTACATTTGCAGTATCAATGGTTCCTGTTATAGAGCTAAGAGGCGCAATACCTCTTGGAATAGGACTTGGACTCAATTGGTTCTGGGTATATGTAATATCGGTTATAGGAAACATGCTCCCTGTTCCATTTATTATATTGCTTATAAGACCGCTTATAGAATGGTTGCTTCATTCAAAAATGTTTTCAAGGGTTGGCTTGTGGCTTGACAAAAGAACCAAGGAAAAAAGTCTTAAGCTCAATAAGTATAAGAAGCTGGGACTTTTGATATTTGTTGCAATACCGTTTCCCGGTACAGGTGCATATACAGGTGCTACGATTGCGGGAATTCTCAATATGCGTCTTAAGGATGCGCTTCCTGCAATATTTGCAGGGGTTATCATTGCTGGAATTATTATGACTATGATTTCATGCGGAGTAAAATTTTTGATTTAATAAAACCACGGAGGACAAAACATTATGGAAAGAAAGTTTTTTACATCAGAGTCGGTTACAGAAGGACATCCCGACAAAATTTGCGATCAGGTGTCTGATGCGGTTCTTGATGCCATTTTGGAAAAAGATCCCCAGGCTCGTGTTGCATGCGAAACAGTAGTTACAACAGGCATGGTTATGATAATGGGAGAGATAACAACAGATTGTTATGTCGATATACCAAAGGTTGCACGCGAGACAATACAGGAGATAGGATACGACAGGGCAAAATTTGGCTTTGATTGCCATACATGTGCTGTAATCACAAGCATTGACGAACAGTCGGGCGATATCGCTCTTGGTGTTGACAAGTCCATGGAAGCTAAGAAGAGCAATACCGATGAACTTGACCATGGTGCAGGCGATCAGGGTATGATGTTCGGATATGCTTGCAGAGAAACAGAGGAACTTATGCCTCTGCCGATTTCTCTTGCACATAAGCTTTCAAAAAGACTTACTGATGTCCGTAAGGATGGTACTCTTAAGTATCTTAGACCCGACGGAAAGACACAGGT
>JAZREC010000031.1:0-10273 GCA_045660605.1 Clostridia bacterium | reverse complement strand
TAATGAAAAAGAATATCAGATGTTTATAATAAAAGTCGGGTTAAAGGTTGGTTATTACAGACGACTCGCAAACATGACACAAGAAGAGTTAAGCGAGAACAGCGGTATGTCATTAAACTTTATTTCTCAGCTTGAGGGTCCGTCCGCACCTTATGTCCCGTCATTGAAGTCGCTTTTCAAGATAAGCAAGGTTCTGGGGGTTCCTGTAAGCAAGCTGGTAGATGTTGATGATGACTAATATATCACAAACCCAAATTTATGAACATAATGAACATCGCCCGACGATGTTGTATTGTGGCAGATTATAGGGGAGGCTGTTACACGCATTGCCTCCTTTCCCATATTAACGGCACAGGTTATTGTATCTGTGCCGTTTCTTCTTTCCATAACCAACATTCCGTCATGGACAGACACAAAGCTTATTTCACCGTCACGAAAAACCTCGTGGCTGTTTTTTATCTCCGCCAGGCTCTTATAGAGACTGTATACCGCATAATCCTTATTTTCCCAATCCATAAAAGCTCTGTTAAACGGATCGGCAAATCCCGTCATGCCGACCTCGTCTCCGTAATAGATACATGTATTGCCGGGCAGAAAGAACAGCATCATTACAGCGAGGGGAAGTCTCTCCCTTGCCCTTTGTATTTCCTCGTCCGATAGAGTGTATTGAGATGCCTGATATCTTGTCATATTTATATCCGCACCCGAAAGAACATTGTAGATTCTTGGTGTATCGTGTGTAGAAAGGCTGTTCATAAGGCAGTTTACCGACGGGCTAGGATAATTTTCCGTTACGGTCAGTATGCGGTTCTTAAATTCCTTTGCAGAAATTTTCTCGGATGCAAAATCAATTATTGCTCCTCTCCACATATAGTTCATTACGCTGTCAAGCTCGCTTGCTGTAAAGTATCTTCTTGTAACACCGTAGGAAATTTTGTTTGAAGCATCTTCCCATACCTCACCCAAAACAAGCGCATCGGGGTTTATTTTTTTTACTTCGCTTCTCAAAAGTGTTATAAATTCATCAGGAAGCTCATCTGCCACATCAAGCCGAAAGCCGTCTGCACCCAGAGACATCCAATGTCGGATTACGCTGTCGGGCGAGGTTATTATATACTCCATGTAGCTTTTATCAAGCTCGTTTACGCAAGGGAGGGTGTCTATTCCCCACCAGCTCTCAAAGCTTCCGTCCTTGCGAAAGGTGTACCAGCTTCGGCAGGGCGAGGAAGGATTTAAATACGCACCGTTTCCAAAACGGTTTTTGATATCAAAATATATGCTGTCCGAGCCTGTGTGAGAGAACACCCCGTCAAGAATTATCTTCATTCCCCTTTTGTGACACTCTTTGCACATCGTGACAAAATCCTCTTTGCTTCCGAGCATGGGGTCAAGCTCCTTGTAATCGCAGGTGTCGTATCGGTGATTGCTGTACGCCTTAAAGATGGGGTTAAGATATATTATGCCTGCCCCGAGCTTTTCAAGATAGGGCAGAGCTTTTACTATTCCCCTTAAGTTACCCCCGTAGAAATCATTGTTGAGAATTCTGCCCTCGCTGTCGGGAAGATGGCAGGGTGGCTCTTTTGTGCATTGATGGATAGTATAAGGCGTGAGCTTGCTTGATATGTCACACTCTCCGTCAATGCAGAAACGGTCGGGAAAAATCTGATACATCACCCTTCCCGAAAAGGCATCAGGTGTTACAAAATCTTTTGGTATACAGCTTACCTGCCACTGGTCTCCCTCACCTATGTTGGTGTCGCAGTATCCCTCTTTGTAAAGAGTGTAGCGTCCGCTTTTGTCCGCTATATCAAAGGTGTAGAAATACAGACCGCATCTTTTAAGCTCAATTTCAGCCGAAAATATATCATAGCCGTCACTTTCTCTCTCTTTTTTCAGCTCAAAGGAAAGCGTGTCCTCTCCCTCGGTACAGAGCGCTACCGAGTGTGCACCGCATGATGACGGTATGTGAATGCTTACAAAGAAGCTTTGACCCTCCGTTATACATCCGAAGGGTCTTTTATGAAGTGTATTTTTGCTGTCATAAAGTATTCTCATGCACAAAACCTACCAATCATATGTGTTTTATTCTATGCTCCATATATTTTTTGCATATTCGCCTATCGCTCTGTCCGAGGAAAATACTCCTGCCTTTGCAATGTTTACAAGAGACATTTCGTTAAAGGCGTATTTATCCCTGTAGGTTTTTCCCACTCTCTCCTGAGCCTTGGTGTAGGAGTCAAAGTCAGCAAGCGTCATATATAAATCCGCTGTGCCGTAGGCATTTGTCACAAGCGACTTTGCAATATCGTCAAAGCGTGCTCCGAGGACATTTGATGTCAGCATATCTATGACGGCTTTGAGGCTTGGATTGTAATTAACATATTCAAGCGGAGAGTATCCATGTCTCCTTAGCTCCTCCGCCTCGTGAGCTTTGAGACCAAAGAGAAAAATGTTGTCATTACCCACATTTTCGGCAATTTCCACATTGGCTCCGTCAAGGGTTCCGAGGGTAACTGCCCCGTTTATCATAAGCTTCATATTGCCTGTTCCCGATGCTTCCTTGCCTGCAATTGATATCTGCTCGGATATGTTTGCAGACGGAATGATAAGCTCCGCAAGAGAAACACGGTAGTCCTCAAGAAATACCACCTTGAGCTTATCCCTCACCTGAGGGTCGGAATTTATTGTATCCGAAACGGCACATATAAGGCGGATTATCTGCTTTGCCATAAAGTAGCCAGCAGATGCCTTCGCTCCGAAAACAAAGCTTCTCGGTACAAAGTCCGCGTTTGGATTGTCCTTAATCTGTCTGTACATATGAAGAATACCCAGCACATTGAGAAGCTGTCTCTTGTATTCGTGAAGTCTCTTTATCTGTACATCGAATATCGACTCGGTATCAAGCTTTATTCCGTTTTCGGCAAAAATATACTGCGAAAGCCTTTCCTTGTTTTTCTGCTTTATATCATAGAGACCGTCGAGAATATCATGGTCTTTTCTGTACTGCATAAGCTTTTCCAGATGCTTTGCATCATTTCTGTAGTCGGTTCCGATTGTTTCGTCAAGAAGAGTGCAAAGCCCCGGATTTGCCTGACAGAGCCATCTTCGGTAAGCGATACCGTTGGTCACATTGGTAAATTTATCGGGATTGAGATTGTAGTAATCGCGGAAAATACTCTCTGTAAGAATACGGCTGTGCAGAGCAGAAACACCGTTTACCTTTTTGCATGCACAAAGGCAGAGATTTGCCATGTGTATTTCGCCTCTTGATATGACAGACATATATTCTATCTTTGCCTGGTCGCCTCCGTATACCGAATTCAGCTCACCTGTAAGACGGCGGTTGATTTCGGCCGTCACCTGATAAATTCTCGGAAGAAGAGACTTAAACATAGTCTCGTTCCATCTTTCAAGTGCCTCGCTCATTACGGTGTGGTTTGTATAGGTGAGAGTTTTTTGTGTTATATTCCACGCATCATCCCAACCGTAGCCGTATTGGTCCATGAGTATTCTCATAAGCTCAGGAACGCAAAGGGCAGGGTGTGTGTCGTTTATGTGTATGCTAACTTTGTCGGGAAGATTGTCAAGCGTCCCGTATCTTGTATGGTGCTTCTTGACTATTGTCTGAAGCGATGCACTTACAAAGAAGTACTGTTGCTTTAGTCTCAGCACCTTGCCCTCAAAGTGGTCGTCGGCAGGGTAGAGCACCTTGGATATAACCTCCGCCTTTGTGTTATCCTCTATTGCCTTTGCATAGTCTCCTCTGGAAAAGGCATTCATGTCAAATCTTTTGGGCGACTGTGCACTCCACAGCACAAGCTTGTTTACGCAGGGCGAATTGTAGCCCGATATAAGCATATCGTACGGAAGTGCCAGCACAGTCTCATAATCCCTATGCTCTGCGTGGTATCCGTTATCGTCAAACCACTCGTTTACAGACCCTCCAAAGTGTATCTCCACCGCCTCGTCGGCTCTTGCCTTAAGCCACACATCTCCCATGCCAAGCCAGTCATCAGGAAATTCCATCTGCCAGCCGTCCACAATCTTCTGCTTGAATATTCCGAATTCGTAGCGTATGGAATAACCCGTCGCAGGAATTCCCATCGTTGTCATTGAGTCCATGTAGCACGATGCAAGTCTGCCAAGACCTCCGTTTCCGAGCCCCGCGTCGGGCTCCAGAGAGTAAACAGTATCAAGATTTACTCCCAGAGAGGCGAGGGCGTCGCGGAACGGCTTTTCCATGCCGAGATTAAAAAGGTTGTTTCTTAGCGATGTTCCCACAAGAAACTCCATCGACATATAATAAACCTCTTTTTTGTCCCCTCTTGTCTTTTTGTACGAAGAATTTTTGTCGGACAGAATGTCTCTTACTGTCAGGCAAAGAGCTTTGTAAATCTGCTGAACTGATGCCTCGGATATTTCTGTGCCAAAGTTGTTTTTGCATTTTTCATCCATGAGCTTCATGGCGGTTTTTTTATCCATTTTACATTACACCCCTGTAAATTTCCATATATCTTGATGCAGATACTGCCCAAGAGCTGTCTCTGTTCATTATATTTTGTCTCAGTCTCTCAAGTGACTCCTTTTGATAGTAAATACTGCATGCCCTTCTTACAGCGTCCAGCATATCGTGTGCATTAAAGACCTTAAAGGTTATTCCCATTCCCTCGTTTGTTTCGGGATTAAACGGCGGTACTGTGTCAACAAGACCTCCCGTTTCCCTTACTATCGGTATGGTGCCGTATCTCATTGCAATAAGCTGTGACAGCCCGCATGGCTCGCACTTTGACGGCATCAGGAGGAAGTCTGCACCTGCATAAATCTCCTTTGCAAGCTGTGTATCAAATGTTATGCACCCTCTTACTCTGTCGGGACGGTTATATTCCATAGTGCGGAACATGTCCTCATACTCGCTGTCGCCTGTTCCCACGATAACAAACTGCATATCGATATCAGAAAGCTCGTTTGCAACTCCCTTTATAAGCTCAAGCCCCTTGTGGTTTACAAGCCTTGTAACCATGGCAACTATCGGAACATCCGTAAACGGAAGAGAGAGCCTGCGTCTTAAGGCGTCCTTGCACCTTTCCTTACCCTCAAGAGAATGGCTTGTAAACCTCTCTTCAATATTCGGGTCGCTCTCGGGATTATAGATACCCATATCAATGCCGTTTACAACGCCCGTAAGCTTATATGAATTGTCATTTATTACGCTTTCAAGTCTGTTTGCAAAGTATTTGTATCTTATTTCGTGGCTATAGGTCTCCGATACGGTTGTCAGAGAATCGCAAAGGCATATTGCGGTTTTCATTGAGTTTATAAGTCCGTCAAAGGTACACACATCGCGGAAGGACTCCGATACCCCAAGCACATCTGTGAGAAAGTCAGGGTCTGCCTTTCCCTGATATTCTATATTGTGTATTGTAAAGACGGTTCTTATTCTTCGGTACATGTCCAGATGCGAATAATGTGCCTTAAGAAAAAGCGGAACAAACCCCGTCTGCCAGTCGTTACAATGTATGATGTCGGGACTGAGTCCCGCAAGAGGCAGACATTCAAGGCACGCCTTTGAGAAGAATGCAAATCTTTCGCCGTCATCGGGTTCGCCATACATAGAATTCCTATAGAAATAATAGTCATTATCTATAAAGTAATATTCAACCTCGCAGCCGTCGCCCGAGACAACTTTTCTGAAAACCCCTGCATACGCATTACGCCACGAGAGAGGCACATTGAGACTTCCTATATATTCTATATTTTCGGGAGGATTGTTTTTAATAAAGCTGTAGTAGGGTAACATTACGCAAACCCTGTTTGCCTTGTCTCCGGAAAGCTCCTTGGGAAGTGCTCCCGCTACATCCCCCAGACCTCCCGATTTTGCAAACGGCGACGCCTCGCTTGTTAAAAAAAGTATGTTCATTATATAGTCTCTCCCTTGTGTATTATTATCGGCGTAAGGGGTGAACCCGATATGGCAGAGCCCTTGGATATAACCGCATTTTTGTCGATTATCGCATAGTTTACAGACGCATTTTTCTCTATTCGGCTTCCCTGCATAATTATTGAGTTTTTAACCTCGGCACCCTCTTCGATAACCACTCCGCGAAACAGTATGGAATTTTCTGCACTTCCGTATATATTGCATCCGTCTGCAACAAGACATTCCTTAAGCGAGCTTCCCCGATGGTAAAATGTCGGTGCTTCGTCCCTTACTTTTGTGCGTATGACAGCATCTGACTTAAAAATATCCATGTGTATATGAGGCTCCATAAGCCGAAAGCTGTTTTTGAAGTAGGATACTATGTTGTGATTTCTCAGCACCGCTCCCTCGAAAACATAGGTGTTGATTTTGAGGGTTTTGTTTACAAAGCCCGTCAGAAGAAAATCCTTTTCAAAGCTGTACCGTCCCCTGGAAACACAGGCTTTAATCGCTTCCCTTAGAAGACTTTTTTCTATTATAAACATTCCCATGCCGATTTTTGATTTTGCAGTCGGTGTATCTCCTATGGCGAGGTCGTCACAAATACCGTCCTTCTCCGTAAGTATCAGGTCACTTGCATCGCATTCGTACTCCTCAATGGAGCTGTTGCATATGGCGGTTACATCCGCACCCGACTCAATATGCGACTTCAGTGCATCGCGGAAGTCAATATTGCATATAACCGAGCTGTCGCACATTATCACATATTCACCGCCCGAGGAATTAAGAAAGGATATCGCATTGGAAAGAGCCTCAAGGTTGCCCCTGTACACATTTGTCACTCCCGTAGCAAACGGCGGAATTATATGAAAGTTTGCTCCCTTTCGGTTAAGGTCCCATTCAGCTCCGCCTCCGAGATGGTTCATAAGCGACCTGTAATTGTACTTGGTAATAACTCCTATTGAGGAAACATGGGAGTTCACCATATTCGACAGAACAAAGTCTATAAATCTGTATCTTCCGCCAAATGGCATGGAAGCTACCGTTCTTAATTTTGTAAGGTCTCCCATCGGAGTGTCATATATATTGGAAAAGATTATTCCCGTCATTTTCATCTGAGTGTCCTCCTTATTCTGCCGTCTGTCCGCGTTCAACTGTCGTATTCTTTGCTATAACGCATATTTTATTATCTGTTCCCACTATTGCATCCTCGCATACGGTGCAGTTTTCGCTAATTATGGAATTTATTACCCTTGCACCCTCCTTGATTACGGAGTTTGGCATCACAAAGGAATTTTCAATAACCGCACTCTTTTCTATTTTGCACCCCGTAGATATTACCGAGTGAATGGCACTTCCCTCTATGTGACAGCCCTCGCTGATTATAGAATCCGAGGTTTGCGCGTCCTTTGATATATAGCTCGAGGGGTGTGCATAGTTCCTTGCATATATTCTGAATTTGCGGTCTCCGAGCTCTATGGGAACATTTTCGTCAATGAGGTCCATGTTCGCCTCCCACAGACTTTGAATTGTACCCACATCCTTCCAGTATCCGTCAAAGCCGTAGGCATATACGCCCTTGCCGTCTGCAACAAGACGGGGTATTATGTCCTTTCCGAAGTCGTTGGAGGAGCCTTGTGTATTTTCATCTTCTATAAGATACTGCCTGAGAAGAGACCAGTTAAAAAGATACACACCCATAGATGCCTTTGTGCTTTTCGGCTTTTTGGGCTTTTCCTGAAATTCGTATATAGAGCCGTCCTCTCTTGTGTTCATTATTCCAAACCTCGATGCTTCCTCTATGGGAACATCAAGAACAGCTATTGTGCACTCGGCATTTTTTTCCTTGTGATAGCTTATCATGGGTGCATAATCCATTTTGTATATGTGGTCTCCCGACAGCACGAGCACATATTTTGGATTGTATCGGTCAATAAAGCGGATGTTCTGATATATGGCATTTGCGGTGCCCTTGTACCATTCGCTTTTCTTGCTTTTTGAATACGGCGGAAGAATATGAACTCCGCCCTGATTTCTGTTAAGACCCCACGGAGCACCGTTACCTATATATTCATTAAGCTCAAGAGGCTGATACTGGGTCATTATACCCACCGTATCTATCCCCGAGTTTACGCAGTTGGAAAGCGGAAAATCTATTATTCTGTATTTGCCCCCGAACGGTACGGCGGGCTTTGCGGTTTTTTCTGTAAGTACCGTCAGTCTGCTTCCCTGACCTCCTGCAAGAAGCATGGCTATACATTCCTTGCTCATTTGATTGACATACATAAATTATACCTCCTTGTTTGGTTCGATTGCATAGTAAGACACGCTGAGTGCAGGTATCAGAATACTTGCACTCTGAGGGTATCCGTGCATGGCTGTTTTTGAGGTTTTGGCAGGCGGTATTCTTTCGCCTGTGCCTCCGTATATCTTTTTGGCGGACGAAAAAACGCAGGTGAGCTTTCCTTCCTTCGGAACTCCTATTCGGTAATCCCGCCTTGTTACGGGACAGAAATTGCATACTGCAATGAGCATATTCCCGTCTCTGTCCTCTCTTACAAAGCTTATTACAGACTGACTGCGGTCATCGGCACATATCCAGCGAAAGCCTTCCCAGTCATTATCGTTTTGCCACATGGCAGAGGTTTTCAGATAAAATCTGTTAAGGTCTTTTACATACCGCTTAAGCTTTTCGTGCATGGGATAATCAAGAAGCTCCCATTTTAACTCATCTGCATAATTCCATTCGTCAAACTGACCGAATTCGTTTCCCATAAAGGTAAGCTTTTTCCCGGGATGTGCCATCATATATCCGTAGAGCGTTCTTACCGACGCAAACTTATCCTCATAGCTTCCGGGCATTTTTCCTATTATAGAGCCTTTTCCGTGAACCACCTCATCGTGCGAAAGAGGCAAAATAAAGTTTTCCGAAAATGCATATGTCATTGAAAAAGTCAGGCTGTCGTGCTTGCCCTTTCGAAACAGAGGGTCAGTTGCCATGTAATCAAGAATGTCATTCATCCAGCCCATGTTCCATTTGTAGTCAAAGCCCAGACCGCCGTTTTCGGCATCATGTGTCACCATGGGAAATGCCGTTGACTCTTCGGCAATCATTATCGCATCGGGGTTTTGCTTTTTAACAGCTGTGCACATTTTTTTGAGAAAGTCTATTGCCTCAAGGTTGTAATTTCCGCCGAAAGAGTTGGGTCTCCACTCTCCCCCTCCTCTTCCGTAGTCAAGATAGAGCATACTTGCCACCGCGTCAAACCTTATTCCGTCAATGTGATATACCTCCTGCCAGAACATCACACTCGACATCAAAAAGCTCACAACCTCGCCCCTTGCATAGTCGAATATCATCGTGTCCCAGTGCGGATGCTCTCTCTTTAGGGGGTCTGAATATTCATAACAGCTTGTACCGTCAAATTCCCTCAGCGCGTGCTCATCTTTTGGGAAATGTGCTCCCACCCAATCGGCAATCACACCGATGCCGTGGCTGTGCATCTTGTCTACAAAGTAAGAGAAGTCCTCGGGCGTTCCGTATCTCGATGTCGGTGCAAAGTACCCCGTAACCTGATATCCCCATGACGGGTCGTATGGGTATTCGGTAACAGGCATTATTTCAACATGCGTATACCCCATGTCGCTTACATATTCCGAAAGCCTGTCAGCAAGAAGCCTGTAATTTAAGGGATTTGAGTCCCCGTGCTTCTGCCATGAGCCGAGATGCACCTCATATATATTTACAGGCGAGGATTTGGACGAATATTTACCTCTGTTTATTATATATTCACCGTCTGTCCACTTGTATTCGTCAACGGCATAAATTTTACTTGCATTTTCGGGCCTTGTCGCTGTATGAAAGGCATAAGGATCGCTTTTAAGTACCTTTGTGCCGTCTCTTTTTTCAATTGCGTATTTGTAGTTGTCATATATTTTGGCATTTTTGCACTCTGCTTCCCAGATGCCCCCGCCGATTTTCTTCATATATATATCATCAGTTTTCCAATCGTTAAAGTCGCCCGCAAGGGCCACGCTTTTTGCACACGGCGCCCACACACGGAATACAAAGCCTGCCTCTGCTCTGTGGCATCCGAGATAACGGTACGCATGTGTCTCTTCGCCCCTTCTGAAATAATACAAAAATTTTTCTTTACCGATATCAGTATTTTTGATAAAAGCTTATCCTTTCAAATAAGTACTCCTATTATTATATTTGGCATATAAAGTATTATAACCAAAAACTTGTACAAAACACCTAAAACATTCGTGACAAATTTCCACTTCGTTTGTACAAAACAACACAAGTAAAAAAATGCTAAAAAAAAGATAAAAAAAGTGTTCACAAATATAAAA
>JAZREC010000030.1:0-1579 GCA_045660605.1 Clostridia bacterium | reverse complement strand
TTATTATCCTTGAAAACACGGATTGTATTTCCGGGAATTTTCCATGCTGTCAATTCGTCCATGTAGTTTTTGAGATTAGTAAAATCCATTTCTCTCCTCCAAATTTATATAACATCTCACTATATATTATAAAATATATCTGCGTCTTTGTAAATGGACATTTTTACAAAGACGCAGACAAAATTAAGAGTTAGATCCGGATAAACTACAATCCGAAAGCTTAAATGACACTCAATACTTTCAGGATTATCCCGACATTATTTTAGTTTTTTATATTAAAAAGACTCAACTTCCGAACGCATCGGAAGCGATGGGCCTGCACCTTTTCTGCTGACTACAATACTTGCAACCTTTGTTGCAAACAAAACAGCATCTTTAAAAGCCATGCCTTCACACATACCGACACACATACCACCTATAAAACTGTCACCTGCAGCAGTTGTGTCTACGACAGTTGTTTCTATCGCAGGCTGATGCTGTACTTTATCGCCGTCTTTATATACACAGCCGTTCTTACCTAATGTAACAACAGCGTTAATTCCTCTTTGTGCAAAGTCCAGAACAAGCTCTTTTGCATCTTCTTCTGTTTCAATGCTTTTACCGAGAATGAGTCCGCCCTCGTGCTCATTGGGGACAATAATATCTATATATTCAAGAATTTCCGGATTGAAATTCTCCACGGGTGCAGGATTAAATATAACGGTACAAGCGAACTCCTTCGCAGTTTTCGCCGCTTCCATTACTACATTCCACGGAATCTCAAGCTGAAGGACAACAATATCCGCCCACTCAAAAGCAGCTTTGTTTTCACGGATGTCCTCCTCTGTAAGCATATAATTTGCACCTTTTTCGAGGAGAATCATATTATCACCATTATAAACGGTAATAAGTGCTATTCCGGTATTGGTGTCCGCCTTTTTTACATAAGAAGTATCTATCTTGCAATCATCAAGATATTTTATCAGGTCTTTGCCGAAGCTGTCATTACCTACCGCTCCGAGAAATTTAACATTTCCGCCAAGCTTTGCCATGCACGCGGCCTGGTTTGCACCTTTTCCGCCGGGAACGGTCATAAATCCGTTTCCGCTCAGGGTTTCTCCCATATGCGGAACACGGTCCACGCCAATTACCATATCCATATTTATTGAGCCTACTACAAGAATATTTTTCATCGTTTTCTCCTATAAATTATTTGTTTAATTTTGTTATCAGATCATACATTATGTCATCTCTGCTGATGCAGTTGATATATCTCATAAGCTTTCCTTCGGGATTAAAGGAATATAAATAATCATCGCCCGGAACGGGAGCCTGAATTATCGTTGATGTCATGAATCTTCCGTCATCGTTGAGTAGCCACGCAATCGGTGCAACATCCCACAAAACACGGGTCCACGGTTTGCCCTTTGCATAAGCATTTGCCTCTGCAATTGTTTTTTCGGCAAGATATGTATTCAATTCACTTTTTCCCATAAGCCAGTAGTTCACATCAGCTTCAGAAATTGTTACAATATCCGTAACACCGTGGCACGGAATCTGTACCAGCGGAACATCGTAGCCGAAAACAATTCTGCCTGCC
>JAZREC010000029.1:0-3434 GCA_045660605.1 Clostridia bacterium | reverse complement strand
GTTGATGAGATTGAATACGCCAAAACCAAGGAAATAGACATTGTCGTAACAGACCATCACACATTAAAGGAAGCAATACCCGATGCCGTTGCGGTAGTTAATCCCAAGATAACATCTGCTGGTTATCCCTTTGATGCTCTGGCAGGTGTCGGTGTAGCATTTAAGCTGGTGTACGCCCTCTCGGGTCTTGCTCCCGAAATATTTGACCGTTACGCAGATGTTGCTGCAATCGGAACAATTGCTGATATGGTTCCCCTAAAGGATGAAAACAGATACATTGCCTCAAAAGGCATAAATGCTCTCAGGCAAACAAGAAACAAAGGTTTAAATGCACTTATATCGGTTTCGGGAATTTCAAAACAAGAAATCTCCTCATCGGATATAAGCTTTTCTGTTGCACCAAGACTTAATGCCGCAGGAAGAATATCACATGCTTCCCGTTCTGTCGAGCTTCTTTTGGAAAATGACGATGCTTTGGCTATGGAAAATGCAATAGAGCTAGACAGCTGTAACAAAGAGCGTCAGCAGGAAGAACAGCTAATATTTACCGAAGCTATGGAAATCATAGAAAGAAACAATCTTATGAAAAATGATTTCATTGTAGTAGCCAAGGAAGGCTGGGCACACGGAATAATCGGTATTGTCTCCTCAAAAATCACAGAGAAATTTTACCGTCCGAGTGCTGTGGTGAGCATAAATGACGACGGAAGCGGAAAGGCTTCGGGAAGAAGCATACAGGGCATCAATCTTTTTAATGCTCTGTCAGAATGTCAATCATGTCTTAAGCGTTTCGGAGGGCATGAGCTTGCAGCAGGCTTCACAGTAAAGGAAGGCATGCTTACACAATTTGACGAAATGATGAACGAATATGCTTCATCGCACATTACGGATGAAAACAAGCAGCCTACAATAAAAATCGACAGTATTATTAATCTTTACGACATAAATCTCGAAAATGCAAATTCATTAAAAATAATGGAGCCTTACGGAATAGACAACAGAAGTCCGATTTTGTGCATAGAAAATGTCAGAATTTCATCCATTCGTTTTACACAGAACGGAAAGCATGCCTTTATCACAGTGACCTGTGACGGCACATCAAGAGATTTACCCGCATTTTCCATGGCAGATACGATACGCGAATTTTGTGTCGGCGATGTTGTTTCTGTTGTAGGAACACTTGGCATCAATTCGTACAAGGGTATGGTACAGCCCCAGTTTGTTATAAGGGATATAAAATACTCAAGCAAAGACATAACAATAAGCAGAGATGAACTCAAAGCGGTATTTGCACACATCAAATCAAAGCTAAATAGCGGAAACAATGTTTTGCGTAATGAAAATTTTCTTCACATTGATGAAGTAAGACAGATAAAAGTTAAAAACCCAAAAATTCGTGTAGCTCTGGAGATTTTTAAGGAACTGGATATTCTCAATATATCCGATACAGAAAATGGATTTATGGTAAACGCAGGAAACAATTTTTCTTCCAAGGCAGAGCTTACAAATTCCAAAACATACTTAAAATATAATCAACTTTAAGGAGGTGTTTATATGCCGGACAAAACATTTGAAAAACTTATAGAAACCGTAAAGCAAAATAATCCCAAGGGTGATATTTCCAAGGTTGAAAGAGCATATTCACTGGCATATGATGCCCATAAGGAGCAAAAAAGAATTTCAGGCACACCATATATTACTCATCCGCTTGCAGTTGCATCAATCGTTGCAGATATGCAAATGGATGTAGACTCGGTATGTGCTGCTCTTCTTCACGATGTTGTGGAGGATACCGATTACTCACGCGAAGATATAAAAAATCAATTTGGCGAACAGGTCGCTCTCCTTGTTGACGGAGTAACAAAGCTTGAAAAAATTCAGTTTTCCAACAAAGAAGAAAGAGACATGGAAAACCTTAGAAAAATGTTTCTTGCAATGGCAAGCGATATCAGAGTAATCATCATCAAATTTGCAGACAGAATGCATAATATGAGCACTCTTATAAGCATGAGCGAAGAAAAACAAAGAGAAAAAGCAAGGGAAACACTATCTGTCTTTGCTCCCCTCGCCCACAGGCTCGGTATGTATAAAATTAAATGGGAGCTTGAGGATATTTCGCTGAAATATCTTGACCCTATCGCATACTTTGAGATTATGAAGGGCATAAATCAAAAAAGGCAGGAACGGGAACAGTATATAGATTTGATTAAGCTTGATTTGAAGCAGAGATTAAGCGAGCTTAATATACCATGTACAATTGACGGCAGACCAAAGCATTTTTACAGTATCTACCGAAAAATGTATACACAAAACAAGACACTCGACCAGATATATGACCTTTTTGCAGTAAGAATAGTTACAGAAAGTTTAAGCGATTGTTATGCAGTGCTTGGCGCGGCACACGAGCTTTACAAACCAATGCCGGGCAGATTTAAAGATTATATTGCTATGCCAAAGCCCAATATGTATCAGTCGCTTCACACAACGGTAATCGGTACAGACGGAAGACCCTTTGAAATCCAAATCCGTACAAGAGATATGCACGAGATTGCAGAAAACGGTATTGCTGCACATTGGAAATACAAGGAAGGCAATGCTAAGAATGACAAATCCGCCGAACAAAAATTCCAATGGGTTCGTCAGCTTCTTGATGTACAAAACGATGCCAAGAGCGAAGAAGAATTTTTGCAGACCTTAAGAATAGATTTGTTTACAGACCAGGTTTTTGTTTTTTCGCCAAAAGGAGATGTTCTCTCCTTCCCTGCAGGCTCAACACCGATTGACTTCGCCTTCAGCATACATTCTGCTATCGGTTATAAAATGCAGGGCGCAAAAGCAAACGGCAAGATAGTACCTCTTGAATATCAGATGCAAAACGGCGATATAATAGAAATCATCACATCATCTGCCGTCCCCGGACCAAGCATGGACTGGCTTAAAATTGTAAAAACAGGTCAGGCAAGAAATAAAATAAACGGCTGGTTCAAAAAAGAAAAGAGAGAAGAAAATATTATTCTCGGCAAAGAAATGCTCGAGAAAGAGCTTAAGCGTCTCGGTCTGACACAGCTTTCGCTTGATTCCGAGGACTATATATCAAAAATAGTAAAAAGATACGGATACGCAAGCGAAGATGACCTTTTTGCAAACCTTGGCTATGGCGGACTTAACATTTCAAACCTAATCAATAAGCTTAAGGATGAATACAAAAAGCTCAACACCAAGGCAGAACCGCTTGTGTCGATAACTACCGATACCCAAAAATCCCAAGGCTCTGCAAAATCAAAAACAGCATCCGACGGAATTATTGTCAAAGGTATAGAAAACTGTCTTATCCGTTATTCAAAGTGCTGTAACCCAGTACCCGGTGACAAGATTATCGGATATATAACAAGAGGCAGAGGTGTCTCCATACACAGACAGGACTGCATAAATAT
>JAZREC010000028.1:0-2557 GCA_045660605.1 Clostridia bacterium | reverse complement strand
CTCCTGAATTGATTTTTTCCATACTTGGAATTATAGTGTTTCTTACAATATTTCTGGCATATATATCCATGGAATTTGTAGAATCAGTAACATAGTTTATATTATTATCTTTTGCGTATTCTTCTATACTTTCACGGCTTGTCTCTATAAGCGGTCTTATAATATTATTGTTAACAGCTTTAATTCCTTCAAATCCTCTGGAAGCACTTCCTCTTATAATATTAAGAAGAACGGTTTCTGCCTTGTCATTCATGTTATGTGCAACAGCAATTTTGTTGCAATTATATTCTTTGCAGACTTCATGAAAAAATTCATACCTCAACTGTCTGCCTGCAGCTTCCGAAGAAAGCTTATGTATTTTTGCATATTTGGGAACACTTACATTTTTTGTCACAAGAGGTATATTGTATCTTTTGGCAAAAGACTTGGAAAACTCCTGGTCTCGTAGGGCTTCCTCTCCTCTGATTCCATGGTTAAGATGAGCTGCAATAATTTTTATATCAAATCTTTCTGCTATCGAAGAAAGAACGCACAAAAGTGCACATGAATCAGCACCGCCCGAAAGACCTACAAGTATGCGGTCGCCGTTTTCAATCATGTTATACTTATTTATAACTTCGATTACCTTTGATTCAAAAGATAACAAATCACACACTCCCGATATTAGAATGCAGGCTCCTGATGAGATGTATCAAGATCCATAAACTTCGTAAATTCACCGCGCCATCCCATGTCAATACTTCCTGTACTGCCGTTTCTGAACTTGGCAATAATACATTCTACAATGTTCTTTTTTTCTGATTCCTGATTGTAATAATCATCTCTGTATAAGAACATAACCATATCAGCATCCTGCTCGATAGAACCTGATTCTCTGAGGTCGGAAAGCATAGGGTGGTGGTCTGTTCTCTGGTCGGGTGCACGGCTTAGCTGAGAGAGGGTTATTACGGGTACATTAAGCTCTTTTGCCATAATCTTAAGGAAACGGCTGTTTTCCGAAACTTCCTGTTGTCTTCCTTCACGGCTGTTTCCCTGTATTAACTGAAGATAGTCTATTACAATTAAACCGAGCTGGTTTTTCATCTTAAGTCTTCGGCATTTAGCTTTTATTTCGGACACGGTAATACCTGCTGTATCGTCAATGAAAATCGGTGCCTTGGAAAGCGTATTTATGGCACCTGCAAGCTTTGCCATGTCATCATTATTTATTTCTGCAGTTCTTAATTTTTCGCTGGATATAAGAGCTTCGGAACTTAAGATTCTGTTAGCAAGCTGTTCCTTGCTCATTTCCAGGCTGAATATTGCAACAGGTACATTATGTCTTACGGCTGCATTTGTAGCTATATTAAGTGCAAAGCTTGTTTTACCCATAGCAGGTCTTGCGGCTATCAGCACAAGATCGGACGGCTGAAGACCCGTTGTGCGTAAATCAAGATCCTTAAAGCCTGTAGGGACACCTGTTATTTTTGAATTTTGCTTCATCAGTTCTTCGAGCTTGGAAAGATTTTCTGCAAGAACTTCTTTTATAGGATACATATCCGTTATTTTTTTGCTTTGAAGAACATCATATAACTTGTTTTCTGCAGTATTAAGTACCAAAGCAACATCTTTTTCTGTATCAAAGCATAAGTCGGTAATTTCTCCCGATGAGCGTATAAGGCGTCTGAGTATGGATTTTTCCTGTATGATTTTAACGTGATATTTTAAGTTTGCAGTTGTTGATACCATCAGGCATATTTGTGTTATATAGTCCACACCGCCGATGCTGTCAAATACATTTTCAAGCTCGCTTTTAATGGTTACAAGGTCAATGGGTTCTGCTCTGTTGGAAATGTTAATCATTGCTTCAAACAGTCTTTTGTGCTGTTCCAGATAAAAATCATCGCTCTTAAGAGAGGAAACTACATCGCCTATACATTCATTATCAAATATTATTGAGCCGAGTACATATTGTTCTGCCTCGATGTTGCAGGGCATACTGCGTGTAACATCGCTTGCCATTTAACATTCACTCCCGAATTACTTATTTTGCGGTCACATTGACCTTGATTTTTCCGAGTACGGAAGGGTAGAGCTTTGCATCAATTGTGTATGTTCCTGTTTCCTTGATGCCGTCGGGAAGAACAATTTTCTTCTTATCGACCTTGAGCCCATGCTCATTTTCCAAAGCATCCGAGATATCTTTTGATGTAATTGAGCCAAACAGCTTTCCGTTGTCGCCGCATTTTGTCTGTATTGTAATTGATATGTTTTCAAGCTTTTCCTTAAGTGCCTGAGCATTTTCCAATTCCTGTTGTTTTTTGAATGCCTCGGATTCCTTTTTACCCTTAAGATTGTTGAGGTTAGTTGCATTTGCTTCTACCGCATATCCCTTGGGTATAAGAAAATTCTTTGCATAGCCGTCGCTTATATTCTTTTTGTCGCCTGCCTTGCCTTGTCCTTTTAGGTCTTTTACAAAAATTACTTCCATTTTATTTACACTCCTAATCTTTTATTTTGTTTTCGTGAAGATATTCGTCAATTGCCTTTTTCAGCATTTCTTCTGCTTCGTCAAGAT
>JAZREC010000027.1:0-4577 GCA_045660605.1 Clostridia bacterium | reverse complement strand
TCCTCCGCATCATCCGTATTTACGATAAGGCTGTATATGGCATCTGCCGTAGATATAACATCTTCCTCGCTGACAGTTTCCACCATAGTATGCATGTACCTTAAAGGAAGAGAAAACAGCACTGTAGGTATACCCTCTCTTGCAGTCTGTATCGCCCATGCATCTGTTCCTGTATCGTCTCCGTCAACATCAATGCTGTATTTTATTTCGTTCTCATCCATGATTTTCAAAAGTTTTTTAAGAAGTACGGGGTGTATATTGGGACCCTTGCTTATAACTGTTCCGCTTCCCAGCTTGAAGGTTCCCTCCGATGCATCGGGGGTTGACGCATGGCATACATCTATCGCAACTGCAAAAGCAGGGTCAATACGCGTTGCGGCGGCTGCCGCTCCCCTTCTTCCGACCTCTTCCTGAACGCAGGCACAGAAATATATATCAAACGGAAGCTCCCTACCCTTAAGCCTTTGCATAAGGTTAATAAGTATGGCAACACCTGTCCTGTCATCCTGACTTTTGGTGCTTATTAAGGACTCTCCCAAAAATAGGGTGCTATGACCGAATGTAACCGTATCTCCCACGCTTACAAGCTCTTTTATATTTTCATAGCTGTAGCCCGTATCAATAAAAAGCTCATCTATGGGAATTGTTTTTTCTCTCTGTTCTGCTGTGGTTACATGGGGCGGTTTGGCACCTATAATCCCCTTTACATCCTTTCTGCCGTGAACAACAACCTCTTTGGCAGGAAGTATCCTCGGGTCTATTCCTCCTATATTGGTAAAGTACAGAAAGCCCCTTTCGTCTATATCTGTTATCATCATGCCGATTTCGTCCATATGTGCCTCTATCATTATTTTCGGGGCGTTCTTTCGGGGTGAGGGCATTATTCCCATAACAGTACCTAGGGCGTCTTTTTCAACATTTTCGCAATAAAGAGAGAATATATCCCCTATGGCATCTGCTATTCTGAACTCATATCCCGACACCGCTCTCAGCGATGACAGGGTTTTTACAGTTTCTCTGATATCCATAAATGTCTACTCCTCAGTAAGAGAGTTTACTATGGATTTGTAAACTCTTCCTCTTTCCTCAAAATTCTTGAACATATCAAAGCTTGTGCTTGCAGGAGACAGTATTACCGACACATCATTGTCACCCTTCTTAATACCTCTTGCAAGTGCAAATGCTCCCTTGACTGCATTTTCGTAGGTGTCCTGACGGACAATGGGCAAAACGGGACTGTTTCCGAATGCTTTTCTTACCGATGCTTCTATCTTATCGGCAGTAGCACCAATGAGAACAAGAACTCTTACCTTGTCTCTTATGAGCTTGCCGAGTTCGTCATAATTAAGGTTTTTGTCCTTACCGCCTGCAATCAGCACGATATCACCGTCATGCGCCGTAAGGCCTGCTATTGTCCTTGTGGGCGAAGACCCTATTGAATCATTATAGAAGCTTATACCGCCGAGCTTTCTTACAAATTCCATTCTGTGTTCAACACCGCCAAAGCTCCTTGCTACCGCATCTACATGTTCCGGCTCTGCAAACTCGGAGGTTGCCGCAATCGCCGCAAGGTAGTTTTCTGCATTATGCCATCCCTTGATACGAATATCAGAAACAGGGGTTATTTTCTTGCCCTTATAACACAAAAAACCGTCCGATACTGTTGCTTCGCTTGACGAATACTTACGCGAGAAAAATTCCACTTTTGAATTTGTCTTAGTCTCAAACGATGCTGTTATCGCATTGTCTCTGTTTATAACGAGCTTACATTCTTCGTCCTGATGCTTAAAAATTGATGCCTTGGCATCAACATACTCGGACATATCTCTGTGATAATCCAAATGATTTGGAGTTATATTGGTTATTACCGCAACATGGGGGCTCACCCTCATATTCATAAGCTGAAAGCTCGAAAGCTCCAGAACCACTATATCATCGGGATATATATTATCAATTTCGGAAAGAAGAGGTTTGCCTATATTTCCGCCCACATGACAACGGTGTCCTGCTCTCTTTAGGATTTCGTATATAAGAGTTGTTGTGGTGGTCTTGCCGTCACTTCCCGTTACGCCTATCATTTTGCAGGGGCAAAGGGACATAAAAATCTCCATTTCGCTTGTAATCTCTATTCCTGCTTTCCTTGCATTTACTATCTGCGCAAGTACAGGATTTACGCCCGGTGATTTGAGGATAATATCATGTCCGTCAAGATGGTCAAGATAATCCTCACCGAAATAACAAAAATCGCATATGCTCTTTATCTTTTTAAGAACCTCGGGGTCGATATTTTCCTCCCTCTTACCGTCGCATGCGGTTATAATACATCCGCATTTTTCAAGAAATTCAAGTGCGGGCAGATTGCTCACACCAATACCTACAACCGCTACTTTCTTTCCGATAAGCGACCTTCTGAATGCTTCTATGCTTGCATTTACCATAACATATCCTCTCCAAAACCTTTAATCTTTTCTTTGTCTTTTGAATTGCATTATTCCAATAACAAAAAGAAATACTCCGAATATCCTTTTTATTACATTAGTGCTTATAAGCGAAGCAATCTCCGAGCCTGTAAGTGCTCCCGGAATGCCAGATATTATCATAATCAGTGCGGATGCCTTGTCAAGCCTTTTTTCCCTGTAATGTATAATCAGGGCACAAATTGCAACAGGAATAAAATAAACAAGGTTGATAAACTGTGCATCCTTCTGACCGATATCAAAAAATGAGGTGAGAACAGGTATCAGTATTGCGCCTCCGCCTATACCCATACCGCCTATCGCACCAGAAAGCATACTTGCAAGAAAAAGCATCAGCCAATCACCATCCTGACTGCCGCCAGTATAATAAAGCAGCCGAAAACCTTTTTCAGTACATGGCTTTTCAGTTTCTTCATAAATCCCGCACCCAAAAAGCTCCCTATAGTGCCCGCAATACATACCTTGGTAATTACACCTATATCGGTTCTCGCAAATCCAAGGTAGCGGAATATACTTACTAAGGCAAGGGGTGCTATAACGGCAACTGCAGTTGCATGTGCCTTCTTGGCAGGTAGAGATGCGTACTTTTCCAGACACGGAACAACTATCATACCGCCTCCCGAACCAAAAAGCCCGTTGCATACACCTGCCGAAAATCCCGACAGAATAAGCTTATATTTGTGTTTCATACAATCACTCCTTTTCGTGATTAATATTTGGAAACACAAACAAATATATACAAAAAGAGACCTAAAAAAGTCCCTTTTATAAAAAATATTATACCCCGCAATGCCGTGTAAAAAGGATATATTTTTAACCTGCCTACGCAGGTGGACTCCGCCCGAATACTTATTGTTTCCCGGTCTTACGGAAACAAAGTCCTGCCGGGTATACAGCCATATCCGGAGATTGGGATTCCGTTTCATCTTTGTTGGTTAAAATAATCCCAGTCACGAACACCGCAGGGTATAGCCATTGGAGTATTATCCGAACCCGCCTCAAAATCAGTGTTTTTGGCAATTTTGGGCTTGTCGTCCTCGAAAGGCACAAAGCCTTACTTCGTCCTCCGCACCAAAACTTATCCAAAAACACAAGATTATTAGGTCGTAGAATTTTAAGATTATCAAAAATTGTTATTATTAAGCCAAAAGCACAGGTAATCCTGTCGGATTAGCGAGCATTTTGGTGCAAATAAGAGCGATTTTTGTATCTTAAAATCGGAGTTCGGATAGTCCTCCAATGGCTATCAATCTGCAAAATCAAACAAATCTCTGCATCTGTCCTTAAACATTTCAAAAGCTTTGTCAAGCTCTTCGTCGCTTTCTATCTGTGTGAGGACTGTTTCATCATCGTCCTCGCTCTCAATACGCATGATAAGAACCTCATCGTCCTCGTCTGCCTCGGGCTGCTCGGGAGGAATAAGTGCAATATACTTATTTCCATCCAGTTCGAAAGAGTCTGCGATTTCAAAATCAAAGCTCTCTCCGTTCTCTCCTGCCAATGTAATGATATTCTGTTCTTCCATATTCATTCTCCTCGCTTAATATAATCCAGGTAACTTTGAAGTATAATAGATGCCGCTACCGTATCGATAACATTTTTTCTGTCCCTTCCGCGAGTGTTTGTGACATTGAGTATACCTGCCGCCTGAACGGTGGTAAGTCTCTCGTCCCACAAAACAATCTCTGTATCGGGAAGTCTTGACTCAAGGTCATTTCGGAAATTCTCAGTAACCTCTGCCCTGTCTCCTGAAGTGCCGTTAAGGTTTTTGGGCATACCGAGAACAATCTTAGTTACATTATGCTCGCATACCAATGACACCAGGTTATCGAGCATTTTTGAATACACCTTGTTGGGCAGGGTTGCAAGTCCCTGCGCTGTAATCCCAAGAGGGTCGGATAGTGCTATGCCCACTCTGGAATCACCGTAATCAATACCCATAATTCTCATATTTTTAATCTCCGTATTATTATATTACCATATATTTAATAATATTTCAATTAAAAAATATTGTCAAGTCTTATTTTTTCTCTTTCGTACAAATCCTCCAGAAGCAGTGCCGCCTTTTTGAAGCTGTAAAGTGCGCTTTCCTTATCGCCT
>JAZREC010000026.1:0-6415 GCA_045660605.1 Clostridia bacterium | reverse complement strand
GAGAATAATATGAATGTTCATCAGTCAGTTCGTGAAATGAAGGATAATAACAGGTACTTTGACAGTAAATTCTCTTACTATACTGACAAATATTCAATATAAACTTGATGTACAACGATAAGTGTGATAATCTGTAATTATAATATTATATAGGAGTAGTCGAAAAAATGGCACATATTTTAGCATCATTCAAAGAATCGCTTTCCTCAGTTCTGCCGATTGCGATTATAGTTCTTGTTCTTTCTGTAAGCTGTGTATCTCTGGATACAGGCGTACTTGTGCTTTTTTTATTCGGAACTATTCTTTTGATTTTGGGTATGAGCTTTTTTACGGTCGGATCAACAATTTCCATGGAGCCTCTGGGCGACGGAATAGGTAAATCCCTGAACAAAAACAAGAAGATAATAATTCCTCTTGCTATATGCTTTGTACTTGGACTTCTTATTACTGTTTCGGAGCCTGATCTGCAGGTTCTTGCCGAGCAGGTTCCGACAATACCGAATTCTATGCTTATTATGTGTGTCGGTGTAGGTGTTGGAATATTTTTGAGTATTACACTTATCAGGAATAAAAAAGAAATTTCCTTAAGAAGTATGCTACTGATATTCTATGTTTTTATAATTGGCTTGTCTTTTTTTGCACCCGATGAATTTGTACCCACCGCATTTGATTCGGGAGGGGTTACAACAGGACCGATTACCGTGCCGTTTATTATGGCTCTGGGTGCAGGTCTTGCCTCGGGAAAGAAAGGAAAGCATACAGGAGAACACAGCTTCGGTCTGGTTGCCCTGTGCAGTATAGGACCAATACTTTCGGTGCTTTTGCTGAGTATTTTTTACAAACCGCATCCGTCTGCGGGCGGTTATGAAATAACAAATGTTCTGACCACAATAGAAGCATTTGGACAGTTTGTTCGCCTCTTGCCTGTTTATGCAAAAGAGGTTGCAGTTGCATTTGTACCGATTGTATTGCTTTTTGTTATTTATCAGACGGTTACAAGGCGATTTCATATACACAATATTCTCAAAATGTCTGTCGGCTTTGTATATACATATATCGGACTTGTTTTGTTTCTGACAGGCGCAAATGTGGGATTTATGCCGGCAGGCAGACTTATAGGTTCTGAGATTGCAGGAAGCTCTCTCAGTATCATGCTTGTGCCGATAGGTATGATAATGGGTTATTTTGTTGTATCTGCCGAGCCTGCAGTTCACTCCCTCAAAAGACAGGTCAGCGAAATAACAAAGGGTGCTATATCACAAAAATCTGTTGCAGTTGCTCTTTCGATAGGTGTATCTGTTTCGGTAGGAATTTCGATGATTCGTGTTCTTACGGGGATACCGATATTGCCGTTTTTGATTGCCGGCTATGCGGTATCGATTATAATAAGCTTTTTTGTTCCAAATATCTATACGGGCATTGCGTTTGACTCGGGCGGAGTTGCAAGCGGACCTATGACGTCTACATTTATGCTTCCGTTTGCAATGGGGGCTTGCGAGGCAATAGGCGGAAATGTTATGACAGATGCTTTCGGTATTGTTGCGATGATTGCCATGACTCCGCTTATTACCATTCAAGTGCTTGGTCTGTACGAAAGAGGCAGACATATGCACCGTATCAGAAAACTGCACACAGAAATCAGCTTGGTTAAGGATGATATTATATTCTTTGATGATGAGGAGGATTTGCATGAGTAAAAGACTTATGGCTCTTTTGTCGATAGTTGAAAGAGACAAAGGAAAAAAGCTTATAAAAGTCCTCGAGGATATCAACATACGCCTTAATTTTCAATGTGTCGGCTTTGGTACGGCACCGACGGAAATGATGGATATATTCGGCCTCGGCACAAACGATAAGGATATTGTAATAAGTCTTGCAAATGAAAACGCTGTAAAAGATATGATGGCAGATTTCGGCACATCGTTCGAAAGCCACACAAAGTACGGGGGACTTATGATAATAATGCAAACCTCTGCCGCGAGCAGAGTTCTTACGGAAGTGTTGAGTTATAACAATGATTTGAATACAGAAAAGGGAAACGGTGCTATGAAAAACGAACATCACAATAATTTGATTATAATATCAGTAAACGAAGGATATTCAGATAATGTAATGCAGGTGGCAAGAAGGTCAGGTGCTACGGGCGGAACAGTTATCAAGGGCAGACTTGCGGATGTTGAGCTTGTTGCAGAGCTTGAAAACATGGAGCCCGATGAAGAAAGGGAAATCCTTTTAATACTCGCTCCGCAAAAAACAAGCAGACAGATTATGGAGGATGTAAACAAGGAATTTGGAATTAACAGCAAGGCAAACGGAATAATAGCCGCCATTCCTACCGAAAAAGCATATAAAATATGATATAATAAAATCAGGCCAGAGCAAAATATATGATTTGCCTCAGCCTGATTTTATCATATCAATTGTTAATAGCCGCAATGTATTCTTCTGCCATATGTGCCGCAACTGCACCGTCCGATGCGGCGGTTACAATTTGCCTGAGAGCCTTTGTCCGTACATCGCCCGCGGCAAAAACTCCGTCAATGTTTGTAAGGCAGGTTTCGTCTGCAATGATATAACCGTGGTCATCAGTTTTTATCTGTCCTTCAAAAAGCTTAGTCTCGGGAACTCTGCCTATGCTTATAAACACACCGTCACATTCAATATGTTTTTCCTCATTTGTATTAACATCAGAAACGGATATGCCTTTTATCACATCATCATACAAAAACTCTTTGGCACGGCTGTTCCATATGAATTCGACATTTTCTGTATTCATAAGCGGGTCATGGTATATTTTTGTGGCTCTGAGCTTGTCTCTGCGGTGTATGAGATACACTTTTTTGCATATTTTAGACAGCAAAAGTGCATCGGAAGCTGCAGAATTTCCTCCGCCGACTACCGCAACAGTTTTTCCGCGGTAGAACATTCCGTCGCAGGCGGCACAGTAACCGACACCTTTTCCGATTAACTCTTCTTCGTGCTTAATTCCCAGATGTCTGTGCTCAGCTCCCGTAGCAATTATAACAGCCTTGCACGAAAGTGTTTTTTCGCTTGTTACAATTGTTTTTGTTTTTTCTGTAAGGCTTACAGAAATTACCTCATCTCTCATTACCTGTGCGCCGAATTTCTGTGCACCGTTTTGCATCTTGAATCCGAGTGTAAAACCGTCAACACCCTCGTCAAAGCCTGGATAATTGTCTATCTGCGAGGTTTGTGTCATCTGCCCGCCTGCAGAGAACTTTTCTATAACAAGAGTGTCAAGACCCGAGCGGACAGCATACATTGCCGCGGTGTATCCCGCAGGACCTCCGCCGATTACTATTACATCAAAAAACTGCTTGTCCATAGTGCTTCTCCTAACAATCAAAGTAAGCTTAGTACTTGATTTTTGGGTATTGCACCTGATGATTGGTTAACGATTTCGCCGTTTTTAATTACAAAGAGTGCAGGTATTGTCATTACCTTGAATTTAATGGCAAGCTCCTGCTCGTTGTCTACATTTACTTTTCCTACTTTTATTTCAGGATGTTCGTCCGCAATTTCATCTACGATGGGGGACATCATTCTGCAGGGTCCGCACCACTGCGCCCAGAAGTCAAGAAGTACGGCTTTTTCGCTCTGCATTACCTCTTTTTCAAAATTTTCGGTTGTTATTTCTATTACTGCCATAGTAATTCCTCCTTTTAATTATGTGTATATTATGACATTAAAACGCAAATTTATATTATAAAAAATAATCTAAAACCAGCATAAGACAAAATCCTGCAAGAAGTGTATATGTCGCTCCTCTTTCGCTTCCGTGTGCATGAGTCTCGGGTATCATTTCATCGCTTATTACATAAAGCATTGTACCGCCTGCAAAAGAGAGGGCAAAGGGAAGAAGAGCCTCGGAAACGCTTACCGCAAAATATCCGATAAATGTTCCTATAATTTCAACAAGACCTGTAAACGATGCTATGGCAAGAGTCCGTCTTTTGCTCATGCCGACTGCAAGCATCGGTGCTATTATTACCATACCCTCGGGTATGTTCTGCAGTGCTATACCGCCCGCAATTGTCAGGGCATCTGCAATGTTTCCTGTACCGAAGCCCACACCTGCGGCTATTCCCTCGGGAAGATTGTGTATTGCGATTGCAAAAACAAAAAGAAGAACCTTGTTGATTGAACTGTTTGTTTTAGGATGGCTTTCCGAATCTGTGCCCGAAAGCCTGTGAAGATGAGGCACAAGTCTGTCGAATGCATTGAGCATTAACGCACCAGAAAAAATTCCGACAATGGTTACAATTATGGATGAGCCGCTATCTTGCTCCAGAGAGGGCATAATAAGACCGAATACTGCCGCACATAGCATAACACCTGCAGCAAAAGAGAGTACTAAATCATTAAATTTGTGAGATTCTTTTTTAAGCGTAAATCCGATTAAAGCTCCTATAATTGTTGCAAGACCAACTCCCAACGCTGTAAGAAAAACAATATACATACCGCACCTCCTTTGTATTATTCTAGCATAATTATAAAGTTTGTGCAATACGAAATTTAACGGTAAGTTTACAAATTTGTATTGATGTTTGAATGCTTTTGTGTTATTATAGAAAAAAAGATAAATCAGAGGTGAATGAATAATGTACATTACAAAGGATATCTTATATATAGGTGTTAATGACAGAGAAATAGACCTTTTTGAAGGACAGTATATCGTTCCAAACGGAATGGCATATAACTCATATATAATAAATGACGAAAAGACAGCAGTTATGGATAGTGTTGATGCCCGTTTCGGTAAGGAATGGATTTCCAATATCAAAGAAGCACTTGACGGCAAAAAGCCTGATTATCTCGTAGTTTCTCACATGGAACCAGACCATTCTTCAAGTATATCATTATTTGCAAGTAACTTCCCCGATGCAAGGATAGTTGCATCTCAAAAGGCGTTTGTTATGATGAAGAACTTTTTCGGTACGGATTTTGAAGACCGCCGTATAGTTGTTTCCGAGGGGGATACTCTTTGTTTAGGAGACCACACTCTTTCATTTGTTTCTGCTCCCATGGTACATTGGCCTGAGGTTATGGTTGCATATGACAGTAAAGATAAGGTTCTTTTCTCAGCAGATGCGTTCGGCAAATTCGGAGCCATTGATGCAGATGAGGACTGGGCATGCGAGGCAAGACGCTATTATATAGGAATTGTGGGCAAATACGGCAAGCAGGTTCAGGCACTTCTCAAAAAGGCATCTGCACTTGATATAGAAATAATATGTCCGCTTCACGGACCTGTTCTTACGGACAATCTTGGATATTATCTCGGACTTTATAATACATGGTCAAGCTACGGCATAGAGACAGACGGGGTTGTAATTGCATATACTTCCGTATACGGCAATACGAAAAACGCAGTAAATTATCTTGAACAAAAGCTCAGGGAAAACGGTTGCCCCAAGGTTGTTGTAAACGACCTTGCAAGATGCGATATGGCAGAGGCGGTTGAGGATGCGTTCAGATACGGCAAGATAGTTTTTGCTACAACTACTTACAACGGAGACATCTTCCCGTTTATGAGAGAATTCATATATAACCTTGAAGAACGCAATTTCAGTAACAAAACCATAGCTTTTGTAGAAAACGGAAGCTGGGCACCTGTTGCAACCAAGGTAATGAAAAGAATGCTCGAGAAGAGCACAAATATTACTTGTGCACAAACAGAGGTACAAATCTTGTCTGCGGTAAACGAAGATACCAAAAAGCAACTTGATGCACTTGCAGACGAGCTTTGCAAATAAATAACAGGAGGTAATTTTTATGAAAAAATATGTATGTGATGTATGCGGATGGGTTTATGATGAAGAGCAGGGTGTACCTGATATGGGTATAGCTCCCGGTACATCATTCGAAGAGCTTGACGATAGCTTTGTTTGCCCTCTCTGCGGAGTAGGAAAGGACGACTTTTCTGAGGAATAATATTAATAATTAACAGAATTTGCCTTTCGGTGTGCTTGACATCGGGAGGCAATTTTTTTGTTCTTTTTGTATCCTTATAATCATATAAAGTAACAGGAGGTATGATGATGTGGATATTTATATGCTTCTAAGCTCCGGAGAGAGCGTTGTAATAAAGAAAGAAAAAAACGGAGATATTGTTCTTAATTATTCGTCAGGTAGCAACCGGTGTATAGCACATGATTTTTCAGATGACTTTGATGCCGTTTGCGACACAAACGGTGTAATACATGTTTTCGGAGTAAACAGCTCAGGATATCTTTGCCATATATGTGCTCAGGGCGAGAGCTTACATACCAATGTTATTCTCGAAAGCAGAGGAAACGGAAATAAGATTTGTTCTGTGAGGGTACTAAGAATAAATTCCAAACTGCATTTATTCTACTGTTTGTGCGGAAAAGAAAGACTTCTTATTCATCAT
>JAZREC010000025.1:0-1322 GCA_045660605.1 Clostridia bacterium | reverse complement strand
TGTCAAAATAAGGTGTCAAATGAAAATTTTAATTCTACAAATTGTCTCTGGGATGTTGTATAATTATATATATTTACGAAAGGACAAAAGGTTATTATGAAAATCAAAGCTATGATAACAGCGTTTGTAATTGCAAGCATGATTTTTGGTGTCAATCAGATGCCAAAGGCAATTACAGAGGAAAGACACAACGCAGCCGACATAGATACTCACTGGGCAGAAGAAGAAATAAGCACTTTAATGTATGCTGATATTCTGAAAGGATATCAGGGAAATGCAAATCCCGATGCCGTTATAACACGCGGACAGTTTACGGCACTAACAGCAAGAACTCTCGGACTTGAGGGAAAAAGCGGTCAGGCTTATGATGACATACCCCCCTCCCATATGTTTTTTTCAGAAATAACTGCGGCAACCGATGCAGGAATTGTAAACGGTGTGGGAAAAGATACATTTCTTCCCGAAAAGCCCATAACCCGAGAGGAAATAATGCTCATTATATCAAGATGTACAAGCTCTCCGGATAAATCGCCTGTAAACTTTAAGGATATAGACAAAAGCTATCCCTACAAAGCAGAACTCGGCAGGGCTGTTGCAACAGGTATAATAAAGGGATTTGGCGACGGCACATTCCGTCCGAAAAACAATGCAACCAGAGCAGAATGTTCGGCAATGCTTGTAAGACTTCTCAAATCATATGAAAGTATTTCAAAATCCGACATATCATCTCTGGCAGAGGAATATATAAAAAACGACCTTAATGACGTCTCTAAAAATCTGTCTCTTACAACAGGCAGAGCAAATTACGAAATATCTCTCAAGAAAAAGGCTGTCAAAACTATGTCGGAATACTCTGCACAGGTTCAAAAGATACCTCACCAAATTAAGCAGACGGAAATTTCCGCCGAGGGTGCTCTTGCAAGTGCAGAATATACGGGCGATGTAACATATCTGGTAACAACACTTTCCGACACAAGACAGAGAACCTACCTTGCAACATACAAGCTGGATATGATATATCTTGACGGAAAGCTTCATATATATAATTGTGATATGTCTCTTAAAAAGAAAGACAAGATCAATCTTACATGGGAAGTGTATTCCTCGCCTCCCGATTATGCACCCAAGGGTGTCAATGTCGTATCACCCTCATCATTTCAGATATCCAGAGAAAATCTTGGCGTAGAATCCAATCCCCTTACCCCAAACACAAAATTTTATAATTCACTCACAAGAAAATACATGGACTACGCACGAAATAACGGCTATGAGGTATGGCCTATTTACAAAACCGATTTTTCACTGAAAACCTCGGACGAACT
>JAZREC010000024.1:0-4343 GCA_045660605.1 Clostridia bacterium | reverse complement strand
CCGTAACCATAACAACCTTGTTCTCTATGTATGCGGATATCTCGTCATTATCAAGGCTTATCGGCTGTCTGTCGAGTAAATCCTCTATCTGAACATTACGGATTTTTCCTATTCCGCCGTCTCGGGAAATTGCCTGGTCGAGCGCAGGAACAAACTTGATTTTTGCCTTTGTCCTGCTGCATATTTCCACTATTTCATTCTTATCCGTTGCGCTTGCAGACGGCATTGCCAGAAGTATTTCATCAACCATATGCTTCTTGCAGAGATTTGGTATATCGTATCTGTTTCCGAGTACGGGATAACCGCCCAAGGTTGCAGAAATCTTTGACGGGTCGTCATCTACAAAGCCTATTATATGAAAATTGAGCTTGCTGTTATGGGGAATGTCCCTTACAAGTATTGATGCGGCAGAGCCTGCACCAACAACGAGCACCTTTTTGGCATCGGGGTCTACCGTCTGTTCATGGTATGAGGGAACTCTGGTTATAACCCTTATAATCATACGGATAAACACTGCATACACACCCGAAAAAGCCGAGGTAAGTACGCTCAGTCTGAAAACATCTCTTGTGTTTGCCGAATACAAATCCGCTCTTATGTACCGTACCGCAAGGGTTGCGGCGGTTGATGCACATACTGCGATAACTACCGACATAGATAGTCTTATGTAGTCCCTTGCGCCTGCATATGTCCACAGAACTCTGTAAATATTGGCAATATAGAAAACAAAGCAGTACGAGATGGTTATTGCAAGTTCTACGGGCATGAACTTCATAAAATTGACAGTTCCCTGTTTAAGACCGAACAAAAATATGATACTAAGCATATACAGCATGGCTATGCCGAAAACATCCAAAGCCATTATAATTCTGTTTCTGAAAAGTCCGTGTTTTTTCATATCGCACCTCGAAATATATTACTATCTGATTGTAAAAGTGTGCCACTTGTGGGGACGGGGCTGTTTTGGCACCAAAATCAAAGATTTTCATGCCAAAAGACTTCGTCTGTCACCCACCGTCCCCGAATGGCACTTGAACACTTTTACAATCATCTATATTTTATAACAATTGTATCACAAATTATATACGGTGTCAAACAACATATTGAATTTATATTAAAATTAAGATTCTATTGTGCCAAAACGGAACGGCACGGAGACCGCCCCCTACAAACACAAACAAAAACCCCAAAGAAATTCCACTGATACGTTTAAATTTCAAGGGGTTTTTTGTTACCTATATTAATAATTTATATTGACATCAAAGAGGTCTACAAGGCTCATTATAACACCTGTGTTGAGTTTGCCTATCTCAAGCTTAAAGGCTTCCTTTTCCTCGGGTGTCATATCGTCAAGTATAATCTTCATAGCTGTTATCTGGCTTTCATAGGTCTCACGGACATATTCTTTGGTTACTGCAAAGCCCTCATCCCTCTTGGGAAGTATCTCAGTTGATGCATCAACAATCATCTTAAGGATAGGACCGCCCTTTATTTCTGTGCCTTCGGAATTATAGAGAACATAGCTGTCGCCTTCCTCGCGTATATCCAAAATACCCTCAGCCATCTTATCAACGATTTCTTCTATAAGGAACTCAAAATCATCATAGATATCATTTGCTTTGAGTGCTTTTTCTGGATCAATAAGAACAGAGAGATTGGTCACCTTGCCCTTTTGTGCCTGTGTAAGCGCAGTATAAGCCTCTCTTGCACTTTCTATATCATCTTCCTTGAAAAGCGCTTCGTCGGGTGTAACTGCACCGATAGCTTCGATGAGGTCAATTACTTCCTGAGCCTTTTCCAAATCTGCTATAGCAGTCTCGGCAGAAGTAAGGGTCGAAAGGTTTGTAACCTTTGATTTCTGCGTATCGTCAAGTGCATCATATTCCTTTCTTACTTCTTCTACAGCAGACTTCTTATCGAGTGTAACTGTTCCTATTTCGGATATTGCCTTGATTACGGCATCAATCGCAGGGTCTGTCTGGGGTGTGGGAGGTACAACGGGGTCGGGGTCGCTTGAATCTGAATTATCTGAGTTACCTGAACCTCCAGGGCTTCCTCCGCTGGGTTTGCTTGAGCTTCCCGGGTTTATAGCACCTGTATTTGTATTGCCTGTCTGAGTTTTGTTTTCTTCTTTTTTGTCCTCGGTTTTTGTTTCTTCCTTATTTGTGACTGTAACAAAATCGTCAAGTGTAAGAGCGTGCTCTCCTCTTGTCATATTCTGCGTTGCACGGAATGTATTTCCCTCCTCGAGAGGCATATGGCCGAGACCTATTATGTTCTTTACGGCTTTTTCTGCCCAGGGAGAAACGGCGTCGGAAATTACAACCTCTTTGTCGGTTGTCTTGTTTATAATTCTGTCAAGGATAACACAAACCTGTTCTCTTGTTATAGTATCCTCACCGCCAAAGGTTCCGTCTCCGTAGCCCTTGATATATCCGTACTTGATAGCTGTAAGAACTTCAAGATAATACCACTGGCTTGTATTTACATCCGTAAAGATATTGTCTGCTGTCATGTTGTAACCAAAGGTCTTGTTTACCATTTTGCAGAATTCTGCTCTTGTTATCGGATTATTACTGCGATATGTAAATGTTCCGTCGGATTCGGGAATGCCGTTTATAACTCCTGCTGAAACAAGCTTGTCTATACTCTTGCCAAGCTCAGACTCATAATCAACATCCTTCATTTTGACAGTTTCTGCCCCGCAGGTGAGACCGAGTGAGAACACAAGTATCAATACCCATGCGATAAGCGATATGATTTTTTTCATATTATACATCCTTTCCTGTATTATATACTTCTATATATAATACTATTTTGAAAAGCTTTTGGTTGCAAGATTTTGCCTGTCAATTGATTAAAATATTTTTTTGTAGGGGCTGATACCCACATCAGCCCCTACATCTTTTTGATATTATTGTGTTAATTTATGTAACTGAGATATCTCTGGAGCTCTGCTGTATGAGTTCCTGTTGTCTTACCCTTGATTGTCTTGGGTCCTACAGATGCCTTATATGCATTTCTTACATATCTTGCGGTATCGTTTACTGTAGGTGTATAACTATACTGATCCATCTTGGACTTGATTTTTGCCATTGCACTTTCTATCTTGGATACGCCGTGGTAATTAGCTGATTCAAATATAGCGGTGCAAAGGTCATCAAAGTCAAATACTTCCTCTCCTGATTCGAGGATTATTTCGTAGATGGGGTGTGCCTTTCCGTTTGCATAAATGCTCATGCCTGCAAGGTCTATAACATCTGTGTAGTCTCTGTCGCCGTATTCTCTGTATAAGCTTATTGCCTTGTCTATATAGGAATTGATTGCTTCTTCCTTAGACTCATAGAGGTCTTCTATCTTGCCAAGCTGTGAGACCTTGCCAACCAATGTTTCGTAGAGACCCTCGATTTTGGAGATAACTTCTTCCTTGGTATAGCCCTTGGGAAGCTCACCGTTGTCGATATAATTCATAATGATATTATTTGCCTTGTTTGCAAAGTTGCCGATGAGAGTAGATACTGCATCAAGCTTCTGCTCGATTGCCATATCGTCTCTTGTGCCGTACCAGGTGATTGCATCGTGGAGAAGAATTACCTGCTTGAGTGCTTCGTCATAGTAGTCTATGATTTCATCCTTGAGCTTGTATCCGCTTCTCATAGCATCCTTGGGGGCACCCTCGTCAAAGAAGAGTGAGAGCCAGTTGTAATCCAAGAGCTGTTTTGCATAAGTATTGTCGTTAAGGCGGATAACATCGCCCTTTTCATATACCTTAGCTCTTGCCTTTGAATAAAGCTTGTTATAGTAATTTACTACAAAGTCCTGCATGTATTCAACAACTACGGACGGTGTTGTAGAGAATTTGTACTCTGTACCCTTTATATCAGCATCAATATCTGCGTTAACATTGTCTACTGCCGACTGCATACCGCCTACGAAATCATTAAACAGTGCATTTACATACTTGGCAATAACATCATCGCCTACTATGTCTGCTATCTTTGCTATTCTTTCGGGAAGGAGCTCAGCCTTAATCTTATCGTAGCTGTAATCTCCGAGAAGGTCAGCGAGTATGGATATAAACATCACATTACCTTCATTTACCCTTACACCGTTTCCTGATGTAAAGTCAGATATGGTGTTTTTGAACTCAGGTGTTTCCTTGAGTGCATCTACTGCATCCTTAGCATATGTTGGGATGAGGCTTCCGAGTGTAGCTCTGTCCTTACCTGAGATGTAATCATTTATAAGCTGATTGATATATGCATTGATTTCGTTATCGATAAGTGTCTTCTTATCAGCATCGAGTGTGCCTGCGACATACTTGTCAATCATTGCCTTAATCT
>JAZREC010000023.1:0-4701 GCA_045660605.1 Clostridia bacterium | reverse complement strand
AAAGATATTGACACTCAAAATATTGATGAGTATGTATGGACAACATATCCCGTAAGTCCGCATCATGTAGTTTATCCATATTCAGCATATACCTATCAGAATATGCTAAATGATGCCGCGAGCCTTGAGAGAATGTACCCGGAGCTTATAAAAACATCTTCTATAGGTAAATCAGTAGAAAACAGAGAGCTTCTGCTTATAGAATTTGGCAAAGGCCCTGTAAAAATATTTGTATGCGGTACACATCATGCAAGAGAATACATAGCTACTACATATCTGATGTATGCAATTGACCGTTATTCATACGCATATCGTCACGGAAATATGTGGGGAAACTACGACCCCCGCACTGTACTTGATAATGTGACATTCTGTATAGTTCCAATGGTTAATCCCGATGGGGTAAACCTTGTTCAGAATGGCATTTATTCAACAACAAATGCCGATGAGCTTTCGCAAATGAAAATATATGACTCGCCAAAATATGGATATCGTGCATGGAAAGCAAATGTAAGAGGTGTAGATGTAAATTGGAATTACGACAAGGACTGGAGCATCGACAGAAACAAAAACCCCAGAGGTTCTACGGGCTTTAATGGTGATTTGCCAAACACCGAACCCGAAACTGTTGCTGTATCGCAATATGTGGACAGCAATGTGTTTGAAGGTTTCTTCTCATTTCATACACAGGGACAGATATTCTACTGGGCAGACAATGAAGAAAAACCGACTAACATACAAAATGCACTCAAACTGGAAACGGGATTTATAGGCTATAAGGAATCTTGTGAAGGTGTCGGGGGTTCTTTCTTTGACTATGTTTTCCGAAAATATAACAAGCCAACCGTAACAGTTGAGCTTTGCCCCTATGTTGGCAATTATCCATACCCTGATGCGTGGTTTGATACGGTGTGGGCACCTGCAAAAAATGTATTGCTTCTTTCTGCAACTCAGATTCTCAACGCCAAAAGCATATATGGAAATTAATTGCAAAAATTAATATTATTTCTTCTAAAGTACTTGATTTTTCTGTAAAATTGTGTTATATTAAATATAATCAGTATGATACTGATTATCATTCATAGTATTGTTCATTTGGAGTGGGTTGACAAACCCACTCTTTCGTTATATTTTATACGGAAACGAGGTGTTTTTAATGGCAATGGGCTCCAAGGTTTCGCAGATTGTATACGATATGGCATATCCTTTGGCACAAAGCGAGGGTTGTACCGTATATGATGTGGAATACAAAAAAGAAGGCTCTGATTATGTTATGAGAGTTATTCTTGATACAACAGATGACAGTAAAACCGTATCTATTACAATGTGTGAAAATGTTAGCCGAAAACTCAGCGACGCACTTGATAAAAGCGACCCGACCAATACAGCATACATGCTTGAGGTTACATCGCCCGGTCTTGACCGTCCCTTAAAAAAAGATGAGGACTTTGTGAGATTTGCAGGCAGGGAAGTGGAAGTCGGACTTTACAAAGCACTAAACGGCTCCAAAATTATTACAGGCAGACTTGTTGGATTAAAAGACGGCTGTGTTGTAATAAATGACGGAAAGAATGACATCAGTGTTAACAGGGAGGAAACCTCCTTTGTAAGACTTGCAGTAATATTTTAGAATTGAAAGGAATGATTATAAAAAATGAACATGGAATTTCTTAACGCATTGGATGAAATCGAAAAGGTAAAAAATATCAGCAAGGATATTTTGCTTGATGCAATTGATGCCGCACTTGTTTCTGCTTACAAGAGAAACTACAATACCAACCATAACAATGTTGTGGTAAATATCGACCGTGAAAGCGGTGAGGTTAAGGTTTTCAGACAGCTTGAGGTTGTAGAAGAGGTGGAGGATACACTCTCTCAGATTTCAAAGGAGGCTGCCGGGGAGCTTAGCGGAACATATGAAATCGGCGATATTGTAAGTGTTGAGGAGAAACCTGCTGATTTTGGCAGAATTGCAGCACAGACAGCAAAGCAGGTTGTAATGCAGAGAATTAAGGAAGCAGAGCGCACACTTATATTTGATGAATTTTCCGAAAAGGAACATAAGATACTTACAGGTGTGGTTCAGCGTATCGAAAAGAAAAACATATATCTTGATATAGGCAAGACAGAAGCATACCTTGCCCCCGGTGAGCAGGTTCCCACCGAGGAATATAATTTCCATAAGAGAATGAAGGTATATGTTACAGAAGTAAAGAGAACAACCAAGGGACCATTAGTTACAGTATCCAGAACAAGACCCGGACTTGTTGTAAAGCTTTTTGAGGAAGAAATTCCCGAAATACATGACGGAATTGTAGAAATCAAGAGCATTTCAAGAGAAGCAGGCTCAAGAACAAAAATCGCAGTATATTCCAATGACCCCAATGTTGACCCAATAGGCTCATGCATTGGAGCGAAGGGCACAAGAGTTCAGAGCATTGTTGATGAATTAAACGGCGAAAAAATCGATATAGTTAAGTATAGCGATGACCCCCGTGAGTTTATTATAGCCAGCCTTAATCCTGCTGAGGTTATAAGCCTTGATGTTGATACAGAAAATAAAGAAGCTTATGTAATTGTTCCTGCAAGCCAGCTTTCGCTCGCAATCGGCAAAGAGGGACAGAATGCAAGGCTTGCAGCACGCCTTACAGGCTATAAGATAGACATTAAGAGTGATATGGCTTAAGGGGAGAAACAGATGAGCAAGAATCCGTTTCCTGTAAGAATGTGTTCGGGATGTATGACACGTCGTTCTAAGACTGAGCTTATAAGAATAGTAAGAGAGTCGGATGGCAAGGCTATTATAGATAATTCTTATACAAGTCCCGGAAGAGGCGCATATGTGTGTCCGAATATTACTTGTATCAAAAAAGCAGAAAAAAGAAACTGGTTTTCCAGAAGCTTAAGAGGAGAAGTAGATAAAGAGATTTACAGGGAGCTTTTAGTGCTTGCTAAGGAGGAATGAAACCGTGCAAAAGGCATACAGTCTCATTGGTCTTGCCAAGAGAGCAGGCAAGGCAGTATGCGGTGAGGGTGCAGTCAAGGACAGCATAAGATATGGCAAGGCGCACCTTGTAATCATTGCCCGCGATGCAAGCGACAATACCAAGAAAAGTGTATCAAACAGTTGCATATACTATAATGTGCCATATTATGTATGCGGTACAAAGTCAGAACTCGGCGGTGCACTTGGAAATGAATTTAATGCCTCAATCTGTATTTCAGACAGGGGTTTTGCAAAGAGCATAGAAAAACATTTGCAATCAAATACCAATGGAGGTGAAGCGTTATGACCGGACCTAGAGTACACGAATTGGGTAAGGACATAAATTTAACAAGCAAGGTACTTATTGAACTGCTTGAAAAGTATGGAATTAAAGTAAAGAATCACATGACAACGCTGGAGCTTAATGAGACAGATGTTGTGCTCACAGCACTTCTTAATAAATATGATGACGGCTCAAGTATAGAAGATTACTATACAAAGCTTCATATGGAAAAGGAAGAAGAACAGAAGAAAAGAAAGAAGGCAAAAACACAGGACGATACCAAAGATACCCAGGAAGAGCCTGCTGTGGAAATTACCGAAGAAGAAATCGAGATAAAGAAAGAAAACAAGCAGAAGGTTGTAGACACAAGACACAATACAGTTGATCTTGAAAAGCTTGATACCGATAAGATAGAAAAGCTTGTTGACATTGATATCGAAGAAAAGGCAGAAAAGAAGCAGAAAATCAAGAAGAACGCCCAGCCTTCCAAAAAGCTTGATAAAAAAGCCGAACAGCAGAAGGAAGCTAAAGAAAAGAAGGCAAAAGAAGAAGCAAAGCATGAGGAACCCAAGACAGCAGAAATTCCCGATGAAATTTCTGTCGGCGATTTTGCACAGAAACTTGGTGTTGCACCTACTGTGGTTGTAAAGAAACTCTTTGAGATAGGTATAATGGCGTCTGTAAGCCAGACAATAGACTTTGATACCGCATCTCTTATTGGTGCAGACCTTGGGTTTGAGATTAGCAAGGAGATTATAATAACAGACGAAGACCGTTTGTTCAATGATGTTGAGGATGCTCCCGAGGATTTGGAGACCCGTTCTCCCGTAGTTGTTGTTATGGGTCATGTTGACCACGGTAAGACATCGCTTCTTGATACAATCCGTAATACCAATGTTATTGCAAGAGAGGCAGGCGGTATTACTCAGCATATCGGTGCATACAGAGTCCGTATCCGCGACAAGAAGATAACATTCCTTGATACACCCGGACACGAAGCATTTACAACAATGCGAATGAGAGGTGCACAGGTTACCGACGTTGCTATACTTGTTGTTGCGGCAGATGACGGTATAATGCCCCAGACAGTAGAAGCAATCAACCATGCAAAAGCGGCAGGAGTAACAATAATTGTTGCTATAAACAAAATAGACAAAGAGGGTGCAAACCCCGACAGAATAAAGCAGGAGCTTATGGAATATGAGCTTGTTCCCGAAGAGTGGGGAGGAGATACAATTTGTGTACCGATATCTGCAAAGTTCAATCAGAATATTGATGAGCTTCTGGAGATGGTAATTCTCGTATCAGAAATGAAAGAGCTTAAGGCAAACCCCAACAGAAATGCCAAGGGTACAGTAATAGAAGCTCAGCTTGATAAGGGCAGAGGTCCTGTTGCTACAGTTCTCGTACAAAACGGTACTCTCAAGACAGG
>JAZREC010000022.1:0-7232 GCA_045660605.1 Clostridia bacterium | reverse complement strand
TAGACCCCGAGGTAATTGTCCGCCCCGTATCGGGACAGGTGGACGACCTGGTCGGAGTGATAAACGAGGTAACGGAAAAAAATCAAAGAGTTCTTGTTACAACCCTCACAAAAAAGATGCGAGAATCGCTTACGGACTATCTGCACGATCTAGGCATAAGGGTCAAGTATCTTCACAGCGATGTCGAAACCATAGAGCGAATGGAAATTATAAGGGATTTGAGGCTCGGGGTTTTTGATGTCCTTGTGGGAATAAACCTGCTTCGTGAGGGTCTTGATATTCCCGAGGTCAGCGTTGTTGCCATACTCGATGCCGACAAGGAGGGCTTCCTCAGAAGCGAAACCTCCCTTGTGCAGACAATAGGCAGAGCCGCACGAAATGCCGAGGGCAGAGTAATAATGTATGCCGACACCATAACAGGCTCTATGAAAAGGGCAATTGACGAGACCAACCGCAGACGGTCCATTCAGGAAGAGTACAACAGAGAAAACGGCATAACACCCGCTACCGTAATCAAGGAAGTAAGAGGAATAATACAGACGGAAATAACGGCGGACACCGAGGAAAACACAAAGCCCAAGACAATAGAAGAGCAAATCGCCGACCTCACGCTTCTTATGAACAAGGCGGCACAGGAGCTCGAATTTGAAAAGGCGGCAAAATACAGAGATGAGATTAGCCGTGTAAAGTTAGGAGAAAGATAATGCCAAAGGATACAATATATATACAGGGTGCCAGGGAGCACAACCTGAAAAATATAAATATTTCCATACCCCGAGACAAGCTTGTTGTGTTTACGGGTCTGTCTGGCTCGGGCAAATCGTCCCTTGCCTTTGACACCATATATGCAGAGGGACAGAGACGGTATGTTGAGTCGCTTTCATCATACGCAAGGCAGTTTTTGGGACAGATGGACAAGCCCGATGTTGACTATATTACGGGTCTTTCGCCCGCAATCAGCATTGACCAGAAGACAACGAGCCACAACCCCCGTTCCACTGTCGGTACGGTTACGGAGATATATGATTACTTCCGACTTCTGTTTGCAAGGATAGGAATACGCCATTGCCCCAAATGCGGAAAGGTCATAGAGTCGCAGTCAATAGACGAGATTGTTGACGGCATAATGGCACTTGGCGAGGGTACAAAGCTTCAGATATTGGCACCGATTGTAAGAGAGAAAAAAGGAACACATGCCAAGGTCTTTGAAAACGCAAAGAAAAACGGCTTTGTAAGAGTGAGAGCAGACGGAATAATCTATGACCTCTATGAAGAAATAAACCTAGAGAAAAATCAAAGGCATACCATAGAAATAGTTGTAGACAGAGTAGCCGTAAAAGAAGGAATAATGTCCAGAATAACAGACTCCGTCGGTACAGCACTAGAGATGGGACAGGGACTTGTCATAGTCTCGGTAACAGACGGCAGAGAGCTTGTGTTTAATCAGAATTTCGCCTGCAGGGACTGCGGGATAAGCCTTGAGGAAATGACACCCCGTTCGTTTTCCTTTAACAGTCCCATAGGTGCGTGCAAGGAATGTCTGGGACTTGGTATGCTTATGGAGATAGACCCCGAGCTTGTAATTGCAGACAGAGGCAAGTCAGTATTTGACGGCGGTATAGATGTCTGCGGATTTAAGAATATCGGAGACGATGGCTCGTATTCAAGACTTTGGATAGAGGCACTAGGAAGAGAATACGGCTTTGACCCTACAAAACCTATGTGCGAACTAGGTGATGAAGAAACCAGGCTTCTTCTCTATGGCGGAGACAGACCCCTTACCATAGTTTATGCAGGAGAAAAGAGAACAAGACCCTACGAGGGAATTATAAATATATTAAAAAGACGATACAGAGAATCGTATTCGTCCTTTATGAAGCAGGAGCTTGAGACCCTTATGAGTGCAAATTCCTGTCCGTCATGCAAGGGCAAGAGACTTCGTGACGAAATCCTGGCGGTAACAGTCGGCGGAAAGAATATAGCAGAAATATGCGATATGAGTATATCGGATGTAAAGGAATTTTTCTCTTCTCTTACGCTTACCGACACAGAGATGATTATAGCAAAGCAGATACTAAAGGAAATAAATTCAAGACTTTCTTTCTTAATTGATGTCGGTCTTGACTATCTTACACTTTCGAGAAGTGCAGGAAGTCTCTCTGGCGGCGAGGCACAGAGAATACGCCTTGCAACACAGATTGGTTCAAGCCTTATGGGAGTTTTGTATATCCTCGACGAGCCGTCGATAGGTCTTCACCAGAGGGATAATGACAAGCTTCTTGCAACACTCAGAAAGCTCAGAGACCTCGGCAATACTCTTATTGTGGTTGAGCACGACGAGGACACCATGATGAGTGCCGACCACATTGTAGATATCGGCCCTGGAGCAGGTATACATGGAGGACATGTTGTATGCGAGGGAACGGTTGAAGATATCATAGCCTGCAAGGAAAGTCTTACGGGCGATTACCTGAGCGGAAGAAAGAAAATCCCTGTTCCCGATAAGAGAAGAAAAGGCTCAGGCAAATATATCACCGTTAAAAAGGCAGAGGAAAATAACTTAAAGGGTATAGATATCCGCTTCCCGCTTGGAAAGTTTATCTGCGTAACAGGAGTGTCGGGCTCAGGCAAATCCTCACTTGTTAATGAAATCCTCAATAAGAGCCTCAGCGCAAAGCTCAACAGAGCGAGGAAAAAAGCAGGAAAGCACAAAACAATTGAGGGATGGGAAAACCTAGACAAGGTCATAAGCATAGACCAGTCGCCAATAGGCAGAACACCGCGTTCCAACCCCGCCACATATACGGGAGTATTTTCGGATATCCGAAATGTCTTTGCCGAGACAAATGAGGCAAAGCTCAGAGGCTACGGACCCGGACGATTCAGCTTTAATGTAAAGGGCGGAAGATGCGAGGCATGTCAGGGTGACGGTATTATCAAGATAGAAATGCACTTTCTCTCCGATGTTTATGTTCCCTGCGAGGTGTGTAAGGGCAAGCGTTATAACAGAGAGACCCTTGAGGTAAAGTTTAAGGGCAAGACCATAAGCGATGTCCTCGATATGACCGCCGAGGAGGGAATGGAGCTTTTCCAGAACATTCCCAAAATACGCCGTAAGCTAGAAACCTTATGCAATGTCGGACTCGGTTATATAAAGATAGGTCAGCCGTCCACACAGCTTTCGGGCGGTGAGGCACAGAGGGTCAAGCTTGCTACAGAGCTCAGCCGTAAGTCAACGGGCAGAACCATGTATATTCTTGACGAGCCTACAACGGGACTTCACACCACAGATGTGCACAAGCTTACGGATATATTGAATATCCTTGCAGATAACGGCAATACAGTAGTTGTAATCGAACACAACCTCGATGTAATTAAGGTTTCTGACCACATAATAGATTTGGGACCCGAGGGTGGTGACAAGGGCGGACTGCTTGTATGCGAGGGCACTCCCGAGGAAGTGGTTAAATGCGAGGGTTCATACACGGGAAAATATCTTAAAAAGGTACTGGAGAAATAGTTATGGGATTTTTTGAGCTGGCATCAGGCATAGTCAAATTTATTCTTATAGGAATAGTATATATTTTTATTCTTCGCGTTGTGAAGATGGTTTATCTTGATATCTCCGACACCGTAAGGGCAAGAAGAGCCGTTACGGAGGGCATGGCTTTCTTAAAGCTCTCGGGCAGAAAGAGAGATATGGAATACAAGGTTTACGACACCTATGCAGTAAGGGAAAACACCTTTATCGGCAGAGCGAGGAAGAATGACATAACAATTCCCGCACCTTTTATGTCTGCGTCTCACGCAAGGATTTTCTTTGCGGACGGAGACTTCTACATAGAGGATTTGGGAAGCACCAACGGTACAACCGTCAACGGCAAGCAGGTGGGTAACTTTACCGTTCCCATAAAAAGCGGGGATAAGATAGCCTTTGGTGCAATAAAATTTGTGTTTATAGAAAATGACGAGGTGACATGATTTGAAGTTCAGGTTCGATGCTGTTATCATGGTTCTTTTGTTTAATATACTGAGCTTTGGGCTTTTGTGCGCTTATCCCGATGCTGACAGCACAAAGCTCCTTTCTGCAATGGGTATTATCTGTGCGGTAATACTTATTACATATGCCCTGATATACGCTCTCGGACTCGGAGACCCGTATCCGTTCCTTATGGTTGCCATGCTCTCGTCAATGAGTATAATCATACTCTATAGTCTCGGTATTCAGCAGAGTGCCGAGTATGACAATCCGCAAAAATCCCTTATTGCCATAGCGGACAATCAGCTTAAGTGGTTTTTGGCAGGGACGGCGGTCTTTTATATAAGCTATTTTTTCTACCGCGTCATTAAGGTGTGGCACAGGCTCTCTTTTTTCTATATCGGTGCGACTGTCATTCTCTTTGCAGTAACTCTTATACTTGCACCGACTCTTGGCGGAGCAAGAAACTGGATAGAAATCGCAGGTGTCGGTATTCAGCCGTCAGAGCTCACAAAGCTCTGCTTTCTGTTTGCGGTTTCCTCTCTTGTGTGCACCAAAAAAGCTCTTTCGGGGTTTCGTATGAGGGTATATGCACTGCCTAAAGAGGATATAATTATTACTGTGTATGTGTACATATGCCTGTTTATGTTTCTGCTTCAGGGCGAGCTGGGTACGGCGGTGCTGTTCTTCTTTGTGTACTTTGCCATGATGATTGCGTATCAGGTTCCTCTTATACTTCCGCTCGGAAATGCCGTTGCGGTGGCACTCGGTATCATGGCGGTATTTTGGGTAGGCGACAGGGTTTCGGCATTTGCAAGGGCGCTCGAGAGGGTGTCGATATGGCTTGACCCCGAGGTTTTCCGCTTTGAGCCCTCTCTTGGCAAACCTCAGGGCACACAGCAGATTTTTGAATCGCTCAGGGCAATATGCTCGGGCGGTTATTTCGGAACAGGTCTGGGTCTGAGTGGTGCACACGACATCTGGGTAATAGAATCGGACCTTGTTTTCTCGGCGATTTGCTATGAGATGGGAATTTTTATGGGCATAGCCATAATAATGATATATTTTATCCTTGTTTACAGGGGATGCAAGATTGCAATGGAGGTCAAAGCTCCCTTTGACAGAGCCTTGGCACTCTCTATTATTACCGGAATTGCAGGACAGTCGTTTATAATAATTGGCGGTGTAACTAAGATGATACCCCTCACAGGTATAACCATGCCCTTTGTAAGTGCGGGCGGAAGCTCGATGATAGTCAGCTTTGCCATGCTTGGCATACTTACGGCGATATCCAACAAAAGAGAAAAGAGAATATTTTAAAACATCTCGTTAGTGGAAACTCTTGACAAAGTGACTGAAATGTGGTAATCTAATGTGAAACATTAGATGCGTGGTGTGATTATGGAAAAAAACAAATTAAGAGATGTTCCCGTTTTTGACAGCGTCAAGGCTCTCGTGAGTCATTACGCAAATGTGTATAAGGACAAAACCGCTTTTATTATCAAGGACGGCGGTGTTAAAAGTACAAAATATATTAAAAAATCCTTCGGAGACATGATTAACGATATCAATTCATTCGGTACGGCACTCCATTCTCTGGGATTTTCGGGCAAGAGAATTGCCGTTATGGGCAGAAACAGCTATACCTGGGTTGTTGCATATCTTTCCTGCCTTTTTGGTTCAAATGTTGTTGTTCCTCTCGACAAGGAGCTTGGCGAGGGAGAGCTTGAGGACTCTCTCGTAAGGAGCAAGGCAGAGGCTATTGTATATGACAGCAAGTATTCGGATAAGGTTTCTTCAATCGTAAACGGCGGTAAGACAAATATCAGCCTAAAGGTCGGTACCGAGGACGGAGACAGACTTTTTGATGATATGCTTTCCCTGGGCAGAGAGCTTATCGAGGGCGGAGACACAAGCTTTATGGAGATTAATCCCGACCCCGATACCATGTCCGTACTTCTTTTTACATCGGGCACAACCGACAAGGCAAAGGCGGTAATGCTCCGCCAGAGAGGTATTGCTGTGGATATCTGCGATATGCAGATGGTTGAGGATATCCGCTGTACAGATACGAACATTGCATTCTTGCCGATGCACCATATCTTTGGCTCAATTGCAACTCTTGTTATGATATCCTGCGGTGTTACCACGGTGTTCCCCGACGGACTTCGTTATATCAAGCAGAATTTGGTTGAATACAAGGTAAGCCTTTTTGTAGGAGTGCCTGTTCTTATTGACGGCATGAAGGCGGTTATAGAAAAGGAAATCAAGAAAAAGGGCAAGGAGAAGACAGTTCTTTTTGCACGAAAGCTCACAAGATTTCTAAGAAAGCTTGGAATTGATTTAAGGAAAAAGCTCTTCTCCGAAATCACCGATGCTCTCGGCGGACACATGAGACTAATCATTGCAGGCGGAGCACCGCTTGACAAAGAGACTGCCGTGTTCTTTGACGATATCGGCATAGATATAGTTCAGGGCTACGGCCTTACCGAGACCTCGCCCGTAATATCTGCAGAGAACGAAAAGTTCCGAAGAGTCGGCTCTGTCGGCATACCCATGCGAAGCGTGGAGGTAAAAATCGACAACATAGATGCAGACGGCATAGGCGAAATCAAGGTAAAAGGCCCCATCGTAATGCTCGGCTATTACGAAAATAAGGAAGCTACCGATGCGGTTCTTAGTGACGGATGGTTCAATACAGGCGACCTCGGATATCTCGATAAGGACGGCTTCCTCTTCATCACAGGCAGACGCAAGGATATGATAGTTCTCAAAAACGGCAAAAAGATTTTCCCCGAAGAGGTAGAAACTCTTGTAAATCGCATAGAGGGTGTAAATGAGAGCTTTGTTTACGGCTACTGCGAGGACGGCGGAATAAGCTTTGACAAAATCCTTTGCAAAGCAGTATACGACCCCTCTGCCTTTAAGGGTAAGACTAAGGAAGAGATACACGAGGAAATCTGGAATAAAATAAAAGAAATAAATAAGACCCTCCCCATGTATAAATACATAAAGGGTCTGACCGTGACTGACGAGCCTCTTATAAAGACAACAACAAATAAGATTAAGAGGAATGAGGAAATAAAGAGAGTATAATATTAAAAGAAAAAAATCAGGCTCTTTGTCAATAGTTGGGGTCAAAATTGAATAATGGAATTTTGAGGGCGGTTGCAGCTTTTTATGCAGCCGCCTTTCCAGTCTCTTTTTTGTAATTGAACATATGTAATATTCTTTTTCTGAATCTATTAAAATT
>JAZREC010000021.1:0-1881 GCA_045660605.1 Clostridia bacterium | reverse complement strand
TTTGAGTCCTCGGCAAAGGAGCTTTCCTCACTTAAGGCAAAATTTATCGTGACAGATGTTCCGAGTATGAGGCAGACCAACGGTATAAATGTTTATGAGAGAATTCTTAAATATATTCCCCATAGCCTGTATGAGCCTGATTATAAAAAGGCATCGGACTTAGCTTTGTCTATGGCAGGAGACAGAGGCTTTGTATGTATAGCAGGGTCGCTGTATCTTGCAGGAGCAATAAGAACATATATTAAAAAATGATATTTCCCGACAAAGGGAAAATAATTCTTTCTTAGAATAGTCTAATATAATCATACTGAGATTGAACTAAGGAGGAATTATGTATGCTTAACTTCAGTGTGCGTCACAGAACACTTATTGTTACTGTGACGGGAGATATCGATCAGCACAATGCCTCATCTATCCGAGAAGAGATAGATGTAAGGATAAGTCTTGAGAATGTGGCAAGGATAATTTTTGATTTTTCCCGTCTGGATTTTATGGACAGCTCGGGAATAGGAATTATTATCGGGCGATATAAGATGATGTCTGCCATCGGCGGAAAGGTTATTATTGTCACAAGCAAGCCGACAATAAAAAAGCTTCTGGAGCTCTCGGGCATCGGAAGAATAGCTACAATATGCGATTCCCTTACGGACGCAATGAAAACTGCGTAGGAAAGGAGGGAAAGCATATGAAAAATACAGCAGAAATCAAATTTTTAAGCAAAAGCGAAAACGAAAGCTTTGCAAGAAGTATAATATCCGCCTTTGTCGCACCGCTCGACCCTACACTCGAAGAGCTTGCGGATATCAAGACGGCAGTAAGCGAGGCAGTTACCAATTCCATAGTACACGGATATGCTCTTTCGGGCGGATTTATATTCATGGACTGCACCGCAGAGGATAACAAGGTAACGATTGTTATAAAGGACAACGGCAGGGGTATAGCCGATATCAAACAGGCAATGGAGCCTCTTTTTACAACCAATACCGACGGAGAACGCTCGGGCATGGGATTTACGGTAATGGAGACATTTATGGACACAGTAGATGTCGAATCTGTTATCGGAGTAGGCACCAAGGTTACTCTTGTCAAGGAAATAGGCAAGAACCGCCTTTAACCATCGAAAGCAGGTGGAGGCGGTGTATAATATAATAGAAAGAGCCAAAAACGGAGACAAAACCTCTCTTGATGAGGCAGTAAGAATGAATTCGGGACTTGTGTGGAGTGTGGTAAGGCGTATTCCACAGGGGCGGTGTGAAGCTGAGGATTTGTATCAGATTGGTGTTATAGGGCTTATCAAGGCAATACGCCGTTTTGACCCATCATATGACGTTAAGTTCTCTACATATGCGGTACCGCTTATCGCAGGCGAAATCAAGAGGTTTTTAAGAGATGACGGGATTATAAAGGTCAGCAGACGGTATAAGGAGATTGCATCTCAGGCATCAGCAGTATCGAAAAGACTTGCTGATACAAATCAGAGAGAGCCGACAATAGGCGAAATAGCATCCGAAATGGATATAGACGTATATACTCTGACAGAAGCAATGGAGGCATGCGCTCCGTGCGACTCAATATACAGAACATATTCCGATGACTCCGGGAGCGAGACCTATCTTCTTGACCATATTATAGGCGATGACGGTTCATCGCTTCTGGACAGGGCATCGTTAAAGTGTGCACTTTCGACACTTGGCACGAGGGAGAGAACGATAATTGCATGCAGATATTTTCTGGACGAAACTCAGACCAAGGTGGCAGAGAGACTTGGGATATCTCAGGTGCAGGTATCAAGGATAGAAAAAAAGATAATAGGAAACTTAAGAGAAAGTTTAAGGTAGCCAAAGTGGACTTAAAAAAAGAATTTCAAAAGTTTAATATTGA